>PMJN01000166.1 GCA_003157445.1 Micrococcales bacterium | reverse complement strand
GGCACCGACACTACAGACGGGTCCGGACGATCCCGCACCTCGGATCAGCTAGGCGGAATTCATCAAACCTGCAGCCGCAGCGCGCTGACGCCGCGACATCTCCATCCGCTCGAGCCGCACGGTGTGTGCGTTCGCGGTCCGTAGAGCCTCCTGCGGTTGACGTTTGGTCGTTCTGCAATCATCGGCCGGTGTCCACCTCCAGCCCAGTGCGCCTCGTGCTGTTCGACGTCGATGGGACGCTGGTCGACCATGACGGCGCCGCCGCAGCAGCGGTCCAGCAGTGGTTGATGGCTATGGGCCGGGCGGATGCTGGGACCATCGCCGGCCTGGTCTCAGAGTGGGACGAGATCGCGGAGCGGCACTTCCCTGCATACCGGGCTGGACTGACGACGTTTCAGGGTCAGCGCCGGCTACGGCTGCGCGAGTTCCTCCCTCGTGTCGGGATCGACGCTTCCACCTGGTCTGACAGGCGCCTGGACGACCTCTTCAGCACCTACCTCGTGGCCTACGAGGCGGCGTGGCGGTCCTTCCCTTACGCCGAGCCCTGCTTGGGAGCTCTTCGACGCGTGGCCCAGATCGCGGTCCTGTCAAATGGGAATCAGGAGCAGCAGGAAGAGAAGATCTCACGAACGGGCCTCGGCCGTTACATCGACATCGTGCTGACCTCGGACAAGCTTGGCGTGGCGAAGCCAGATCCAAGAGCTTTTACAGGCCTGCGTTCGACTCGGGGTGCCCGCCCGCGCGGCGGTCTACGTCGGTGACCAGCTCGAGGTCGATGCACTTGCTGCGACAGCGGCGGGGTTGCGCGGTATCTGGCTCAACCGCAATGGCGGCGCAGTCCCGCCAGGGGTCGAGGCCGTCGGCAACCTGACCGACCTGCCGAGCCTGTTAGAAGAGCTACGACTGATCTGAAGGGCGCGACCCAACTGCCACGTCGCAGTAGCCGATCGATGACCGGTCAGCCATCGATCCCGTTGTGGCCCGGTCGGCTGCACTCGGCAACGGTGGTCGCCCTGCGCCAACAAGCTCACCGAGATCCTGCGCCGGGTCCAGGTCCCCCAGGCGTCCTAGCACGGCCCAGGCGGTTGAGCGGCTTCGCGCCGAGCTAGCTGGCGAGTCGTTCTCGGGCGGTTTCGCCTCGGCTGGCGACGGGGACCACGGCGGTGGCAGCGGCGAGGCCGGTCGGTGGCATCGCCACATAGATGGACTCGTGCCCCCCCGCGGGCACCGCATACGTCTCGTGCCAGATCCCGACCGCCCCGGGAGACCTGCGGGCACGAGCGTTGAACGCGGTCCAGGCCGGCCGGTGCTCCCGATCGGCGGACGCAGCGTAGGAGTAGATGTCCCCGACAGTGCGCCAGTACTGAACCACCGTGGGGCCCCTTCCGCCGATGAGCAGCCGATGCCCGAGGAAGCCGGGATCCCGCCCCTGGCCCTGCTCGGCCGCTGCCTTGGCAGCATATAGCTCCCTGATCATCTTCGGCATCGCCGCGGCCGCGGGCAGCCACTGGTCGACTCGCCACCAGCGGTTGACCCGCATCCCGATAAGGAATATCGCCAGCTCGCCCTGGTGTCCGTGGGTGACTCGATCCTGTGCTCTCATGACATCCCTCCATTAGATAGTTCGACTACCCAATATTGGATAGTGTTACTGTCCAGTTGTCAAGGAGGTTCCAAAATGAGGATGTCCGAGCTGTCCGGGGCCACAGGGATACCGGTGGCGACTGTCAAGTTCTACCTGCGCGAGGGACTACTGCCCGCGGGCACCCCGATCAGTGCCACCTCCGCGGTGTACGACGGCACCCACGTCGAGCGGCTCCGGCTGATCCGGGCGCTGATCGAGGGTGCCGCGCTGTCTATCGCTCAGGTCAGACGCGTCACCCAGACTCTGGACAACCCCCCGGACACCTGGCACGGCATGCTCGGCACGGCACAGAGCGTTCTGTGTGGCCCTGCTGACGAAGGAGTCGAGACAGCCCCGGCGGACGCGCTGCTGCGACGGCTCGGGTGGGCCGTGGGCGAGTGCTCCCCGGCGCGCGCTGACCTGGCCCGTGCCCTGGCCCGTCTCGACGCAGGGGGGATCTCCGTGAGCCCGCAGGATCTGGACGGGTACGCGGCATCGGCACAGGCCGCGGCGGTCATCGACGTGGCCGCGCTGCCCACTGACACCCCGGAGGCTGCCCTGCGGCGGGCAGTGGTCGGCACGGTGCTGCTGGACAACGTCCTGATTGCCCTGCGCCGACTCGCCCAGGAAGATGTCAGCGCCCGGACCTTCGCCGGCAGGCGAACCTCGGGGGCTGCGACCGGCGCGGCCATCGCCGAGACCTCGCGCTCCACCGGCTGACTGCGGCCCCACGCAAAGCTATCCCCATCCTGCAGGCAGGACGGGGATAGCTTTGGGAACAGCACGCGCATGGCTCGCCATGCAGGCAAGGAGAGGCCCATGATGAAGAACCCCGTCCATCCCGGCGAGATCCTGCAGCTGAGGCCGATCTCGGCTAGCAGGTCCTCGCGTTCCTGCTCAGTGGTAATCCTGATAGTCGACCAGTTCGGCATCCGATTCGATGAACCGGAATGTGATCCGCCAGTTTCCGTTCACACAGATCGAGTATTGCCCGGTCAAGTCCCGCCCTCAGAGTCCGAAATCAAGAACGCTGACTGACGCTCAAAACCCTTCGACCGGACGCCAACGAACAAGTCCTCGTGGTGCCGGTCGGGGATCGTCAAACGGAGAGAATGCCGGTGGTGGCCAAGGCAAGCCTCGCGGTCAGGCGACCAACCGAGCGGACCTGGTCGACCGCCAAGTCGTCGCTGCGAGAGCAAGGCCCCAAAGCAGGAACCAGAGGTCCCAAACGAGAACGTGCCATGTGAGCGCCCGGCGATCGACGGGACCATCTGGCTGAAGGATGCCCGTGAGCACAAGGGCGCCCACTGCGACGAGCAATCCGCCATAGGTTATGAGCAATCCACTTCCCAGCCCACCGGCGAGAAGAAGCGGTCGGTGAAGCTTGCGGCCGAGCCTCAGGTGGGCGAGCCCAAGCGCAACCAGTCCACCCATGACCTTGACCGCGACAATGAGGAGTCCAATCAGCACTGGGAGCGGGCCTCGCATGCGGGCGAACTCCTCTGCATAGCCGCCCACCGTATCGAGCAGCGCTGTCCCGCCCAGCGTCCAGTAGGCGGTCGTCGCTGCGGAGGCGAAGGCGAACCCGGCGGCGACGGCCGCTGCTCGGTGCAGGTTGGCGTCGGGAGTCACACGCTCATCATGTCAGCGCTGCGTTCGCGTCCCATCGGCAGCGGGCGGTCCCGCAGGACGATCGCTCACCGGTGCGCCCCAGCCAGAAGCCCAGTGCTCTGCGCAGTCATACGCTGACAGTTCTCGCACATATTTGGTATGATTTACATGTTATACAAGTCAGATTGTGTCATCTGAGGAGCGGCGATGGTCACCGATGAGACTCACTACGGGCCGGAGGGCCGCGCCTTCTACGGCGCAGTGACCATCAGCGAACGAGGGCAGATCGTCATCCCGGCGGCCGCGCGGCGCGACTTCAATCTCAACGCGGGCGACAAACTGCTCGTCTTGGGCGACCCCGGCCAAGGGCTGGCGTTCATCACGTTCGATGCCATGGGGAAGCTGTTCGCCGCGAACCCCCTGATGGCCCAGGAACTCGGCCCGAGGGTCAACCGCACCACCCCCAAGGACGAGACATGAGCGCGGTCATCTGCCAGGACGTGGCCAAGCAGTACCAGGACGTTAGCGCCGTCGACGGCGTCACCTTCGAGATCCACGAGGGTGAGATCTTCGGGATGATCGGCCCCAACGGCGCAGGCAAGACAACTCTCATGGAGTGCATCGAGGGCCTGCGCCACCATGACTCCGGTCGCATCGAGGTCCTAGGACACGACCCGGCGAACGCTTCGGCGACGCTGAAGGAACGCATCGGCACACAACTCCAGGCATCCTCGCTATCCCCACGGATCAAGGTTCGTGAGGCGTTCGACTTGTTCGCATCCTTCTACCCCCGCCCCGTTGACACGAGAGTGCTGCTGGACCGGATGGACCTTACCGAGAAGGCCGACTCCTACGTCGCGAAGCTCTCGGGTGGCCAGCGCCAGCGCGCCTTCATCGGCCTCGCGCTGATCAACGATCCCGACCTGGTCTTTCTAGATGAGTTGACCACCGGCCTGGACCCGCAGGCACGTCTAGCCATGTGGGACGTCATCCGGGATATCCGCGGAGAGGGCAAGACCGTCTTCCTCACCACCCACTTCATGGACGAGGCCGAACGCCTGTGCGATCGCGTGGCCATCATGGACCACGGCAAAATCGTTGCGCTGGGCACCGTGGACGCATTGATCACGTCCATCGGCACTCAGTGGCCCGGCGCGAAACCGATGACATCCGTCCCGGTGGAGGATCCCCCCTATGGAGAGCCCCTGGCACAGGTTACGCGGGACGGATGGGTTGGCGGGGCCGGGACTGCGATCTTGTGAGTAGGTGGGCTAACTGGCTAGATTGCGCTACTGTCTAGCCATGCCCTCCGACCAGCCCTGGCCAAGTGAGTGGCTTCGCGGGGTCTTGGAAGTGTGTGTCCTGCGGGTGCTCGAGGACGGGACGACGTACGGATACGCCATCGCGTCCCGGCTTGCCGACGGCGGCCTCGGTGTGGTCAAGGGCGGCACGCTCTATCCCCTGCTGAACCGGTTGGAGGCCGCCGGGCTTGTCGAGGCCGAATGGCGGGCCGGGGACGGTGGCCCAGGCCGGAAGTATTACCTGCTGACCGACGCTGGCCACCAAGAGCTGCAGAACACCGCTGACCAGTGGTCTCGCTTCACCAGGGTGACCGCCAGCATCATCTCGGGTGGCCACGACGTGGCTGAAGACAAACCAGTCCAGGACACGTCGGGGGTTGAGTCATGAGCGTGACCGGTGCGGGGCTAAAGGCCACCGGGCGGTTCGCCATGGAGCGAACGCTGGCCCCCCATGTGGACGAGGTCTGGGCGCAGAGCTTCTGCCTGGAGCTGCGTCTGCTCGGCGTGGATGGTGCCCGTATCGGAGCGGCCCTCAGCGAAGTTGAGTCTCATTGCAACGAAAGCGGACAGAGCGCTCAGCTAGCTTTCGGGACGCCCGTCGAATATGCCCGCAGTCTGCGGTTGCCCGTTGACGGCGACCATAGCCCGCGAGCGGTGCTGCGTTTCCTGGTACCGGTCAGTGTGCAGGTCCTGGGGATGTTCCTCGTGGTCTGGAGCCTGGTGGAGTGGCTGCGCGATCAGCGGCTCGAGGTCACCACCGGGCACCTTGTGATCGCTGCAGCCTTCCTTCTCGCGGTGATGGCGCTGGTCAGGTGTGCCGTTTCGGTTCATCGACTGGCCGTCATCCATCGAAGACTCTTCCCCGTGATCGCCGTGGCCTTGCTGTACTTGGCCGGCACCGCGACGTGCCTGCTCGCGCTCAGGTTTCTGGATCAGGTTCTCTGGCGCACATCTGGCGTATGGGGTGTTGTCGCCGGGGCTGCGGAAGTGTCGGGCGGCATCCTCTGGGCGGTCGTGCGCCGAAGGCCCCCGGGCTCAGTCGATGATCCGATCACCTCGCCCTTCGACCATGAGATGAGGGCACCGTGAACCGTGCCATCGATCAGTTTCACATCGAGCGCAGTCTGGCCCCGCACATGGACGCCGCCTGGGCCGAGACCTTCATCCTGGAGCTGCGTCTGCTGGGGGTGCGCGGTTCGCACATCGGTGCGGCCCTGAGCGAGGTCGAGTCCCACTGCGCCGAGAGCGGTGAAGGCGCACAGGAGGCTTTCGGAGGGGCTGCCGAGTATGCCCGCAACCTCGGTCTGCGCGTCGTTGAGGACGTTTCCCCGGGGGCACTGCTGCATTCGGTGAGACCGATCATGGTGCAGATCGTGGGGATGTTCTTGCTGAACTGGGGCTTCGAGGTCTGGCTACCAGGGCGCCCGCTGGGCATCACTGCCGGGCACCTCATAAACATCGCGACCTGTTTCCTGGGCATCGTCGTGGCCGTCCGATTCCTCGACCCGGTAAGGCGCAGGGCGAATCGCGCCCCTATCCGCGCATGGGCCGCCCTCAGCCTCTTCGTCATGGCAGGCACCGCAACCAGCGTGGCCGCACTGATGCTCATGGACGAAGTGATCTGGCATGTGCCGGCCGGCTGGGTGCTGGCCACCGGTGCGGCCGTGCTGGCAGCGGGATTGGGGTGGGCATTCACCATGCCTTCACCCGACGACCTCATCACTTCTCCCTTCGGGAAAAGCGACTCATCCATCGGCATCAACGAGTCAGGCCGACTGACAGGACTTTTGCAGTCACACTCCGGCGCCCTGGCCCTGATGGCGATGATCCCGGTCGGGACCGTGTTCTTGCTCGCGATGACCTTCGTGCTTTACCTGATCAGCCCGAAGTGAGAGCGGTCATCATCACCGCCCGCCGTTTCGCCGTGGTCAACCCGCAAGTCCCAACGACCAGGAAGACTGCTTCATGAGATCAAGTACTGAGGGCCAGAGACTGACCAGACGACACCGGGTCGCCCTTGGCTTTGGCCCTCACGTGGACCCGGGCTGGGCGGAAGAGTTCGCGATCGAGCTACGTGTCCTTGGTGTCGCAGGTGTCCGCATCGGTGACGCCCTCGGTGAGGTCAGCTCCCATTGCCTTGAGAGCAAGGAGAGTGCGCCGCAGGCGTTCGGGGACCCCGTGGACTACGCCCGCAGCCTGCAGTTGCCGATCCACACCGACACCTCCCCACGAGCCATGCTGCGTTCGCTGTCACCGGCCGGTCTACAGATCCTGGGCATGTTCATCCTGATCCGGGCCTTCACTGCCTGGCGTGAGAGCGGTCAGCTCGAGATCACGACCGCACAACTGGCCGCAGTCTTAGTCGTCGTGCTCGCTGGGTTGCTGCTGGCCAGGTTCGCCGACCCGGTGGCGCGCTTCACTGCCACCTACCCGGTGCTCGCGGTGATCATCGCCATGGCCTGTGGCGCGCCACTGGGGTTCTCGTCCCGCTTCCCCAACGAGGGGATCGGGCAGATAGCGGCCGGATGGGCTCTGGCAGCGGGGTCTGCGGCACTGATCGGAGGGGGTGTCTGGGCGATCATGCGACGGACCGCCTCACCGTCCCAGGACGGCCCGGTCACCTCCCCCCTGGACCCGAAGGGCACCCACCCCGGTTACGGCATACCCGGCCCGCTCCTGAGACTGGTCAGCTCATCCATGCTCGGCAGCGTGTGCTTCACCTCTTTTACCGTGTTGCTACTCGCATGGATCTGGTGGCTCACCCGCGCCCAATAACCGTCCCTGATGAGGTGTCCCGTGAGCGGACGCCGTGCGAGGCACGGCCGACGGTTTCGACGACGCTCGGTCAAACGTGACGATCACCGGTGGAGGATCCTTTGCGGACACCCGGTGGCCGGGGTTGGCCGGTCCCTCAATTTAGGGGGCGGCCCGACAGACCCTGCCATGAGCGAGACCCTCCACGGTTGCCAAGGTGCATAACTATGCATAGATGCAGCCCAGCCGAACTACCGGATGTCTGCCGCGATCCGCGCGGGCAGAAGACATGCGTCACTCCGCCGCGTGTGACGTGATTCTTCCGCTCAGGGGTCGGGTCTGACGAACATCCGCTCATGTGCTCAAGCCGCGATTCGGACATGTGGACATGTGGACATGT
>PMJN01000203.1 GCA_003157445.1 Micrococcales bacterium | reverse complement strand
CTTCTGGTAGTCGTCGTGGTGGGAGTCGTCGTTTGGCGCCGTGGACAGATCTGTGCACGTGGTCACCACAGCCAGGGGCAGGTCGTGGTTGATGTGAGCGTTCATCCCTGCCAGCGCGAACTGAATGGGCTCGATCCCGGGGGTACTGCGGGCGGCCAGGAGTGGTTGCCAGGCCACAGGTAGGGCCGATGGGGGCCCGGAGAGGGCATCGACGGCGCTGAAGTAGAGGTTGGCGAACACGACGTCCAGACGCGACACGAAGGCTGGGTCGCCAAAGGATCCCTGTGCCACTTGCTGGCTCACGCCCAAAGTGACCTCCAGATACATCCGGTTGAAGCAGGCCACCCCGTCGCTGGCCGGCAGCGCCGAACTGATCGACCGCATGCGAGCGATGACCTCGTCAATGCTCGCGGCCGCAGGCGCCGGCGCGGGTGTCGCAGAGTCCATGTCCTGAGGATACGTAGCGACGCGGGCCGAGGAAATGCTCTGAAGCTTGCGGTTCGCTGAGGTCGGAAGCATGGTCGTTGCAGGCGATGATGAGAAGGTGAGCACTCCAGTGGCCTACTGGATCGCCGTCGGGATCGGCGCCGTGATCTGTGTGAGCCTGTGCATCGCGCCCCGGCTGTGGCCGGGGCGCTGGGTGAGGTGGGCGGGGCGCGCGATCTCGATCGTCCTGGTCGCCGACGCCGCGGTGTTCGTGNNGGCCGCTGTGGCCTGCTGGTGGCCGCAGTGGTTACTGGCCGTCGAGCTCACCTACTTCTGGGGACTGGCCGGCACGTTGCAGGCGGTAGTCACACCGGATCTGTCTGCGAGCTTCCCCCAGCTCGAGTTCTTCGAGTTCGTCGTGGGCCACCTCGCGGTCGTGATCGCGGCCCTGTACCTCGTGGTCGGCCTCCGGCTGCGTCCACGCCCTGGCTCGGTGATGCGCGTCTTCGCTATCACGGCGGCCTACACGGCATTCGTCGGCTGCTTCGACTGGCTCACCGGCTCCAACTACATGTACCTTGCGGCGGTGCCACGTCATGGCTCGCTGTTGTCGGTACTCGGACCCTGGCCGTGGTACATCCTGAGTGCTACCGGCGTGGCCCTTGTCCTGTTGTTGATCCTGGATGCACCATTTCACCGAGGCAGTCTTTCCGGACTGGGCTCGCTCAGAACCCGGTGACCAGCCTGGCTGTGGCACGAATCGCCGCAGGCCGACGATCTGAGCGCTGACGACAAGAACGCGACAAATGCCAGAGGAAAGGTGAGTGTCTCTTGTGAAACCACGCCGATGGCAGGCAGGCTACCAATGGTGGCAGCGGGGCCGCCTTGCCTCTGGTGGCGATGATGGCACCTGCGTTCTGTAATCGTCCGCCCCGGCCAGCGTCAGCCAGCAGGGCGTCGCGCCACCCTGGCCGACACCGCCAATACGGTAGGCAGCGGACCTTTGCCGCGACCGCGCTGACGAAGGCCCAGACGTACTGCTCGGAGCTGGTTGGATCGAGCCGGGCAACCCCGACGGAGACCGCGAAGTCGGCCCCGCCTCACAGATGGAGACACGTTGACATCCTGGCGGCCATGAATGACCAGGATTCCAACCGCTCGCCGGCAGTCAACGTGTGCAGGTTCGCGCTTGACAGACAGGGCCAAGACTCCCAAGTCGCCGCGCGCGGCCGCGCCATGGGCTGGCGCGGTTCACTGCTGGTACTGCCACACAGTGTCGGACTTGGTTATCGCCCAACAGGATTGAACGCAAAGCCTTCCACCGACAGGCGGAAGGATTTCCTCCCGGCCCGCAGCGACCGGGTTTGCACCCTAGGAGTCCGATGAGAATGGCCACGAGGACGGAAAGGCAGTCGCCTGCCAGGCACGTTGCCGACAGCCACGATCTGATCCGCGTGCACGGTGCGCGCGAGAACAACCTCAAGGACGTCAGCATCCAGATCCCGAAGCGCCGCCTGACGGTGTTCACCGGTGTCTCTGGCTCGGGCAAGAGCTCGCTGGTGTTCGACACGATCGCCGCGGAGTCGCAGCGGATGATCAACCAGACCTACAGCGCCTTCGTGCAGGGCTTCATGCCGACGCTGGCGCGGCCAGAGGTTGACGTCCTGGATGGGCTGACGACGGCGATCATCGTCGACCAGGAACGGATGGGTGCCAATGTCCGCTCGACGGTCGGCACCGCGACCGATGTGAACGCGATGCTCCGCATCCTGTTCAGCCGACTCGGCCAGCCCCACATCGGTTCTCCAAACGCCTTCTCCTTCAACGTCGCCTCGGCCAGCGGGGTCGGTCAGATCGTGATCCAGAAGGGAACTGTGAAGGCTGAGAAGCGCTCGTTCACGATCACCGGCGGCATGTGCCCGCGATGCGAGGGCATGGGCTCGGTGACCGACATCGACCTGTCCCAGCTGTACGACGACACGAAGTCGCTCGCCGAGGGCGCGCTGAGCATCCCGGGCTACAACGCGGGCGGCTGGAACTATCGCCTCTACGCGGCCTCCGGCTTCGTCGACCCCAACAAGGCGATCCGCGACTACACCAAGACCGAGCTTCACGACTTCCTCCACCGCGAGCCAACCAGGATGAAGATCGAGAACATCAACATGACCTACGAGGGGCT
>PMJN01000428.1 GCA_003157445.1 Micrococcales bacterium | reverse complement strand
CATGTCGGCCTTTGCTGAGACCATCACCGGGCTGTCCATCGCAGACAGTGCCAGCTCCACCTGCCGCGACCGGACCATCAGCGGCTCGACGAGGTCGATGACATCCATGACCCGGGCCACGACCTGCGAACGCACGATGCGCAACGCCTCTTCGAACTCCTGCGGCCCACCCACCTGCCCGCCGGGTCGCTCCGCCACTATCGAGTCGACCGCCGCGGCGAGACAGTCCTGCAACAGGTCGGGCACACTGCCATGGGGGTTGTGGCCCAGTGCGAGTCGTTGTGCATTGGTCAACAATGCCAGCACCCGTTTCCACGGGGCAGTGGTATTGAGCAGCAGCAATCGCCGGACACCGAGCCTGGTCGCGGCGTCGCGCTCCTGCGGTGAGGCAAGCACCTCCACAGCAACGCTGTCACCATGGTCAACCACTGCCGGGAACCCCTGGATGACCCGGTCACCGGCGCCGTGCTCGAAGGTCGCCGGCAGGGAACCAAAGGTCCACTGCTGCAAGCCTTCTTGCTCCATGGAACTGGCGGCGCGACGCATAGTCTGGCGAAGCTGGGGCGCCAGCTTTTGCTGCAGTGTGGCCAACACCTTGCCCTCCCCAGCCAGCTCTTGGCCCCCGTCTTCGACCCGAAACGTAATACGCAGGTGGTCAGGCACCCGGGACCAGTCCCATTCCCCGGCAGGGACGCGGACACCGGTCATCTCGAACAGGGCGCGACCCAGCTCATCGGTGAGGTAGCCGCCGGCGGGATCGACGGACGACAGCGCGGTGTGCGCGCGGTCCGGGGCTGGGACGAAGTTGCGACGGATCGTCTTGGGCAGCGACTTCAGCAGGGCGACGGCCAGATCCTGACGCAGTCCCGGCACCTGCCAGTCAAATCCACCATCGTCGACCTGGTTCAGAACCTCGAGCGGGATATGAACGGTGACGCCATCGGCGGCACCTCCCGGCTCGAACTGGTAAGTCACCCGCAATGTGATGCCGTTCTGCTCCCACACCTGCGGGTAGTCCTTCGCGCTGACCGTGTCCGCGTCGTCCTTGACCAGGAGGTCCTCTGTGAGGGTGAGCAGATCGGGCTGGAGGTGGCGCGTCTGTTTCCACCAGGAGTCGAAGTGCTGCGCCGAGACGATCTCAGCCGGCAGGAGCGCGTCATAGAAGTCGACCAAAGTCTCGTCGTCCACAAGGATGTCTCGGCGCCTGGCCCGAGCTTCCAACTCGGTGAGGCGTTTGACCAGCGCCCTGTTGTCATGGAAGAAGCGATGATGCGTCTCCCAGTCACCTTCGACCAATGCGTGCCGAATGAACAGATCTCGCGACTCCTGCGCGTTGATGCGCGCGTAGCCCACCTTGCGTCCGGCAACCAGAGGCACGCCATACAGGGTGACCTTCTCCAGGGCCACGGCCGCGCCACGTTTCTTCTCCCAGTGGGGCTCGCTGTAGCTGCGCTTGACCAGATGCTGGGCGAGGCGCTCGATCTCCGCGGGGTCTGTGCTTGCGTTGACGCGCGCCCACAGCCGGGTGGTCTCGACCAGCTCAGCCGACATCACCCACTGGGGCTGCTTCTTGAAGAGCGCCGAACCCGGGGAGATGCCGAAACGCGCCCCCCTGGCTCCGATGTACTCACGCTTCTCGACATCGCGCAGACCGATATGGGACAGGAGCCCCGACAGCACTGACCGATGGATCGCGTCGTGGTCGGCCTCGGACGCGTTCTGCTGCAGGTCGAGTGCCTTACAGGCCTTCTTGAGCTGGCTGTGCAGATCCTGCCACTCGCGGACCCGCAGGTAATGCAGGTACTCGCTTTTGCACATCCGCCGGAACGCACTACCCGACAGCTCCCGCTGCCGCTCTTTGAGATAGTTCCACAAGTTAAGCAGCGTGACGAAGTCGCTGTGTTCATCAGCAAACCGTCGATGTCTCTCATCGGCTTGTTGTCGTTTGTCCATCGGGCGCTCGCGCGGGTCCTGGATGGACAGCGCTGCGACGATGATCAGCACCTCGCGCAACGCTCCGTTCCCTTCAGACTCCAGCACCATTCGCGCCAGACGCGGATCCACGGGCAGCGCTGCGATCTTGCGGCCGTATGCCGTGAGCCGCTTGCGAGGGTCATTGGCCCGGTCAGCAGCCGGTTCGATGGCTTGGAGCTCTTCCAGCAGCCTTACGCCGTCGGTGATCTGGCGCGCGTCCGGCGGCTCGAGAAAGGGGAAGCGCGCAATGTCACCCAGTCCCAGGGAGGTCATCTGCAAGATGACCGAGGCCAGGTTGGTGCGCAGGATCTCGGGGTCTGTGAACTCGGGCCGAGCCTCGAAGTCCTCCTGGGAGTACAGCCGGATACAGATCCCGTCCGCGACGCGACCGCAGCGCCCTGCGCGTTGGCTGGCACTGGCACGGGAGATCGGCTCGATCGGAAGGCGTTGCACCTTGGTGCGCTGGCTGTACCGCGAGATCCGTGCGGTACCTGCGTCGACGACATACCGGATACCCGGCACGGTCAGAGAGGTCTCGGCGACATTCGTGGCCAGGACCACCCGGCGTCCCGTGTGCGGGCCGAAGACACGGTGCTGCTCGGCAGCCGACAAACGCGCATACAGGGGCAGGATCTCGGTGTGCGGCATGGCCATCCCAGCGAGCGCCTCGGCGGCATCCCGGATCTCACGCTCACCCGACAGAAAGACGAGTACATCTCCTGCCGGGCTGTGATGCTCGGTCCACAGCTCCTCAACCGCCTCACAGATGCCGGTGACCTGGTCTCTGTCGTCGTCCGGAGTCTGTCCGACCAGTGGCCGGTAGCGCACCTCGACTGGATATGTCCGTCCGGACACCTCGATGATGGGAGCGTTGCCGAAATGCTTCGAGAACCTTTGTGGATCAATGGTTGCCGAGGTGATGATCACCTTGAGGTCAGGGCGACGCGGCAGTAGCTGCTTGAGGTACCCGAGGATAAAGTCGATGTTGAGACTGCGCTCATGCGCTTCGTCGATGATGATCGTGTCGTAGCGACGCAGGTCTCGGTCCCGCTGCATCTCGGCAAGCAGGATCCCATCGGTCATCACCTTGACCAAAGTGCTGGCACTGGAATGATCGGTGAAGCGGACCTGATAGCCCACTGCCGTCCCCAGCTCGGTGTTCAGCTCCTCGGCGATGCGTTCGGCCACTGATCGCGCTGCAATGCGGCGGGGTTGCGTGTGGCCTATCAGGCCTTCGATGCCGCGGCCCAGCTCCAGACAGATTTTTGGAAGTTGCGTGGTCTTGCCGGAGCCGGTCTCTCCCGCCACGATGACGACCTGGTGGTCCCGGATGGCCGCCGCGATGTCGGCCCTGCGCGCGGCCACCGGCAGATCATCGGGATAGGTGACCTTGGGCATAGCCGCAAGACGACGCGCAATACGGGCTGTTCTAGCCTGGGGCGACTCACGGGGCTTACCGCGGGACGCATGCCGCCGGGGCGTCCTTGCGCGCGAAGGTTGCGACACGCGCTCGGATGGCATGACATTCAGGATATCCGGCCCTCAAAATGGAAACAGCGAAGGATCCTCGGGGCAGAAGCACTAAGGATCCTTCGCTCAGTCTTGCGGGCTCCATCATCAACCACGAAATGGTCTAGCCCCCGAGGCTATTTTGTGCTTATTGGTCTGTGATGGCGCACTGCCGGCAGCGGGGCTGGGTCCAGGGGCACGTGCCCTCTTCGGCCAGATGCGACCAGCGGCTCCGAACTCAACGAAGCTCGGCTCAGGTGCAGGAACCCGCGAACGCTAGCTATGTCAGCCCGAACCATGGGATCGAGCAGGAGAAGCTCTCGCCTCACGACTTCCACGTGGTCCACGGCTGCCGAAATGTCGTCGTGTGCCGCTGTGCCTTTCATGGTGTCGATCATCTCGCAAGTGCGCCACGGCGAGGTCTGGGCGATGGAAGTCAGGGTCGGCGATGCCAACAGCGCGCAGCGCCGACCCAACCACCATCGTCGTGGTGCATCTGTTAGGACAGATGGACTCGGCTCAGTTCTTGGCTGCGGCGAACCCCTGCTCAAGATCCGCCAGGATGTCATCGATGAACTCGATGCCGACAGCCAGTCGCACCAGACCCGGCGTCACTCCTGAGGCCAGCTGGTCCTCAGGCGAGAGCTGTGCATGGGTGGTGGATGCAGGGTGGATGACCAACGAGCGCACGTCGCCGATATTGGCAACGTGGCTGTGGAGTGTCAGAGCCTGGACGAACTTCTTGCCTGCCTCAACACCGCCCGTGATCTCAAAAGAGACGACGGCACCTGCACCGCGCGGGGCGTACTTGTCCGCCAACGCCTTCCACGGGCTGGAGGGCAGCGAGGCGTAGGAAACCGACTCGACCTGAGCGTGTGTCTCAAGCCAGGTAGCCACCTTGAGCGCGTTCTCGACGTGACGCTCGATTCGCAGCGACAGTGTCTCGACCCCTTGTGAGATCAGGAAGGCATTGAACGGCGAGATGGCCGGGCCCAGGTCGCGCAGCAAGTGAACCCGGGCCTTGAGGATGTAGGCCAGGTTGGCGCCCAGCGGACTGCCCACCCCCAGGTCGCGGGCGTAGACCAGTCCG
>PMJN01000175.1 GCA_003157445.1 Micrococcales bacterium | reverse complement strand
CCGGCGTTCGCCGGGCCCCACAACAGGAGGTTGCATGTTCAGCAAGCCTGAAGAGGTCCTCGAGTTCATCAAGAGCCAGGACGTCAAATTCGTCGATGTCCGCTTCTGCGACCTACCCGGCGTCATGCAGCACTTCAACGTGCCGGCAGCCTCGCTGACAGTGGACTTCTTCACCGAAGGTCAGATGTTTGACGGCTCTTCGATCCGCGGTTTCCAGGCCATCCACGAGTCCGATATGAAGCTCATACCCGACCCGACGACCGCTTATGTGGACCCGTTCCGCAAAGAGAAGACGCTCATCATGAACTTCTCGATCGTGGACCCGTTCACAGACGAGCCGTACAGCCGCGACCCCCGCAACATCGCGGCCAAGGCCGAGGCCTACCTGAAGTCGACAGGCATCGCCGACGAGGCGTTCTTCGGCGCCGAAGCCGAGTTCTACATCTTCGACGACGTACGTTACGAGACGAAACAGAACGCCTCCTACTACTACATCGACTCCATCGAGGCAGCCTGGAACACCGGCAGGGTGGAAGAAGGCGGCAACCAGGGCTACAAGACCCGCTACAAGGGTGGATACTTCCCGGTCCCGCCACTCGACCACTTCGCCGACATGCGCGACGAGATGTGCCTGAAGTTGGAAGAGGTCGGCCTCAGCGTCGAGCGCAGCCACCACGAGGTGGGCACAGCCGGCCAACAGGAGATCAACTACCGCTTCGGGTCGCTGCTTCAGTCCGGTGACGACCTGATGAAGTTCAAGTACGTCGTGAAAAACGTTGCCTGGCACGCTGGCAAAACTGCCACGTTCATGCCCAAGCCAATCTTTGGCGACAACGGCTCCGGCATGCACACCCACCAGAGCCTCTGGAAGAACGGCGAGCCTCTCTTCTATGACGAGCGCGGCTACGGCGGCCTCTCGGACATCGCGCGCTGGTACATCGGAGGCATGCTCAAGCACGCCTCATCCTTGCTGGCCTTCACCAACCCCACGGTCAACTCCTACCACCGCCTNNGCCTGCGTCCGCATCCCGATCGCGGGCAACTCCCCCAAGGCAAAGCGCATCGAGTTCCGGATCCCGGACCCGTCGGCCAACCCTTACCTCGCCTTCGCGGCCCAGATGATGGCGGGCCTTGACGGGATCAAGAACCGCATCGAGCCCCCAGCACCGGTCGACAAGGACCTCTACGAGCTACCACCCGAGGAACATGCCGAGATCGCACAGGTTCCAGGGTCGCTGCCCGAGGTCCTGGCAGCGCTCGCGGCTGACCACGACTACCTGCTTGAGGGCGACGTGTTCACCCCCGACCTGATCGAGACCTGGATCGAATGGAAGACCCTCAACGAGGTCGACCCGATTCGCTTCCGCCCGCACCCTCATGAATTCGAGATGTACTACGACATCTGAACGTCGCCGGCGCCAAGCGCCGGATAGCGTTCTGCCATAACGGTTTAGAGAAAGCGGGCCCCCTCGGGGGGCCCGCTTTTGCACTAATTTGGCACTAACTGGGCCTGCTGAGGCGCGGTTGGCGCCCGGAGTGGCCGCGGGCTCTCGGACAGGGATTGCGCGAGCGGGCCCCGCCCGGGACGAACAGGTCCATGGCATCTAACCCAGCACAGACCCAGGTAGACACCCGAGACGTCGTCTACACCATCGAGCACGTCGCGGCCCTGTTCCACGTCAAGGTGGACTCCGCTCGCGAGTACACCTACCGCAAGGACTTCCCGAGCGCCCACCAGCTCGGGGCCCGCCTGCTGTAGGACCGGGACGAGATCCTCGTCTGGTTCCGCGCCCTGCCCCGCCTGACCCTCGCCGACCGCCGGCGAGGGGAGTCCGTCGTGGCGGCCGAAGCTGTGGTGGCCTCACGGGCCGCGCGCGCCTCCCAGTACCGGCGCCGGACCGGCCGCGGCAACGCCAAGGCCGCGGCATGAGCACCCGCTGCAAGCCGGTCAAGGTGGTCGGAGACGTCACGTCCTAGCCCCCACCGCCAAGTTCCGGTACTACCGGCTGACCTGGGTCGAACCCGACGGCCGTCCTGGACGCACCAGCGGCCGCAGAACCCTGAGCGAGGCTATGTCGAAAGCGGCCGAGATCGACGCAGGGCTGCAGCGAGCCACCGGACCCAAGGGCCTGACCCCGCTGAGCCAGATCTTGAAGGACTACCTGCCCTCCCCGGGGGGCCGCAACCAGAAGACACAGAAGCCCTGGGCCAACTCCTATCACCGGCAGGCTCGGCAGGTTCTTCGCCGGACCCTGCGCGGCTACGAGTCATACCCGGCCCTGGCAGTCGACCGGCGGCTGGCTGACTTGATGAGGGCCCAGGCCGGCACCCGTCGGACGGTCACTGAGAACACGTCCATGTTGCGTGGCCTGTTGCGGTGGGGAAACGTCCAGGGCTACTTCAGTGCCGACCAGGCCGAGATGCTCCCGGACAAGTGCGCCACCGTGGCTCCCGCGCTCATTGGCACCTCGGCGCCTGACCGTCGTCGCAAGGGCCGCATGGTCTACGAGAAGGCCGAGCACGTCCGCGACGAGGACGCGCCGTTGGCCCCCCAGGTGGTAAACCTCAGGGACGGGCTGGCGAGGTTCTTTCCGAAATGGGGACGACTGGCACCAGAGGTGGGCGCCTCCTGTGGAGCTCGGTGGGGAGAGATGTTCCAGCTCACCGCCTACGACGTCGACCGAAGCGGGCAGAAGCCCAAGCTGTGCATCTACGCCCAGATCGACCCGGCGGCCCGGGTCCGTGACGGCGATGACCGCCGCACGCTGCCCAAGGGTGAGAAGACCAAAGAGACTGGGATTCCCACGGTGACATTCACCGGCTACCCGCTGCGCGCGGAGCTGGAGAAGCGCTGCAAGCAGGCGCTCGAGGAGCAGGCCGAGGGGCTGAACACGGAAGCGCTGCTCTTCCCGGCGAAGCAGGGTGGGATGCACCACCACAGCAGCTTCATGAGCGACTACTTCAGACCGGCCGCCATCGCTGCCGGCTGGCCACACCAGGAATGGGTCGAAGTGTGCGAGCGCTGGGACAAGAAGCAGCAGAAGTTCGTGCCCGTGACCCGCCAGCGGACCCAGTTCGTTCTGCCGTGGCACTCTCTGAGGCACCGCTTCGCCCGTTACTGCATCGACACCCTGGGTCTGACTGCCGGTGAGCTGATGGCTGTCGGCGGCTGGGAGAGCGAGACCGTCGTCCGGAACCGGTACTACAACGTCGGGGAGGAGCACGCGGTCTCGGCGCTCAGCAAGTTCTGACCCAGATTCGACCGAATGGGACCGGGCTCGCGACATACGGCCTGCCCAGAGATGACCTGAGATTGGGGCGTCTTTCGCCGAGGATTTCGGGCCTATTGCCGCTGCGCGCGGCAGCCGCACCGTACGGGCTGACCGTGCGAAGAACCGTACGGTCCCGGCGCACGGCTCGTGCCAAGCCGGCAGGGAGAAAGGACCCAGATATGGACGAGACCGAGATGAACTGGCCCTACGGTCGTACTCAGCTGGTACAGAAGGGGTGCAACTACGCCGGTGGGAATGAGCGAGTGCGGGAAGACACATCGTGCCCGGGCGAACCGCCAGCGCGATGCTGAGGATCGCCGGCAACAAGCACGAGCGGCAGAGGCGCAGGGCGTGCTTGCCGAGATCGGTCTAGACCCCGAGGCTCCGTCCCACACACTCGCCCAGGCCCTGGACCAACGGTCGGGTCGTCTGCAACGCCTGGCCGTGATCGTTGCTCTGGACATGGAGGCGTGCGACATGGACAGACAGCGGGAGAGAGCAGGTCCTGCGCGGCGAACACCGCGCATCGGTGCTCGCCATCCAGGCGCGCCTGGACGAAGCCTCGGGCCTTCGTCGAGAGGCCGAAGTGGGACGACTCGAGGCTGAGGTCGCCACCCGCCAAGCCGAGTTAGTGGCTGCGAAGGCCAACGCCGCGCGGGATGCCGCGGTCCAGGCGCGAGAGGATGCCAATCGCACGATACAGGCGTCGAGCACGCGCCGACGAAGAAGCGGCCGCGCCGACACCGCCCTGCGCACGACCGAAGTCTTGGAGGAGCGACTCGCTACCGCGGAAGCGGCCTGGCATGACGCCGCGGACGGTCGCGCCCGCGCCGAAGATGCACTGAGCCAAGCTGTCTCCGCCTCCCAAGCCCAACAATTGCGCACCGCCGAAGTCCTCGCCGAACAGGAACGACGGGCGACAGCAACCTTGACGGCCGCCCTCGATACGGCGGACCAGCGCGCCCTACGCGACCGGCGCGCCGCCGTGCGCGCGGTACGGGAATCGCTGTGGCGAGATCGTGATGACCTGCGTGCCCAGCTCGCCACAGCCCGCGGCGAGCAGAATTCGGCATCATGCCCCGCGGTGGAGCCCGCCTAGTAGTCGTTCGCTGCGCGCCCAGTTGTGCTTTCGAGGCTCGGCCCCTCCCAAGGTGCTCGGCACTTGAAGATCGATGACCGGACACGTCAGAACCGAGCCGCCGTGTCCGCAGGATGTTGCTATCGAGACTCACTCTCGTAGCCGAAGACAGCGCGTTGCGCGACTTCGACGAATCCCATGACACCCGGTACAGCGAGCGTCATTCCGCCCACTAGGACGCAGGTGGCTGTCCGTGACGAAACGCTCGCTCGTTGCTTGAGGGCGCGTCTACTGACTGCATAGAGTCTCGTGCGGGTGAATAGTCAACCGTTCTTGCGTCAGCCAGTGACGCGGTGGATCTCCCCGGTTGAGTGCCAAGCGCACCTACTTCGTGGGCAAGCCCGCGTAGGGGTACCTGCGGGCCGGGCGAGACCAGGGTCCTCTGTGCCTGCTTCGTAAGGGGTGCGCGAGCGGGAATCTTGACCGGGCGAGTCCTACGGGACGCACCTTTGCGTGCAGGGTCCGGGCCTGTGCCGCTGCAGGATCAGGTTCCCCTCAAGGTTCCGGGAAAGACACCGCAAGGCGTGATTTAGTACCGCTAGACGGTCGATAGCTAGGGGCCCTATACTGCACGTGTCTTCCGCGGATCGCGCGTGAGGCAGGTGCACTCATGAAGGGACCACCCACATGACCGAGACAGCAGCACAAGCATCATCACAGGCCGACCGGCTGCCGAAGAACCCCTTCGAGGATTGGCCGCTCGACAAGAGCTACGTAGGCAAAGCCACCCCCCGAGAAGGAGGCGGCTGGGAGATCCGGATCCTCGCCTATGACCCCGACGCCAAGGACCAGGCCCGCTTGGTCGGTATGACCGAATGCGCCACCCTCAAGCAACTTGAGGTCAAGACGTGGGAGTTCGTGCGAGCCCTGACCGATGACAAGGACATGCACGTCATCTCGGCTCCCGACATCGGTGACGACGAGCTGATGACCCGCGTCATCGGCGCCTGGGCGGCCATGAGGGACGCCAAGAACGCCGAAGCAGAGGCTGCCAAGCGCACCCGCGAAGTCGTCAAGGAACTGCGCGACCGCGGCCTGTCCATCACCGACATCGCGTTCCTCACCCACGTCTCACGCGGCCGCGTCTCCCAACTCCTCATCTGAAGCCGCATACGCCGCGAGGCACGTGTGACACCAGGTACGGCCACGGCGACTCGCCCGACCCCACCCATCACGCTACGCAGCCAGATCGTGACGGGCGGGGCCTCTCCCTCTGCCGAGTTCACCGTGGCCACCCTGCCGCTGTGCCGGACGATCTGACCAGGTGGGCGGCGGCGCACCTGACCCGTAGGGGGTAACGGGACGGTGGACGGCGCTACATCCACGAACGACTTACTTTCGGCCATGATCGCTACCAACTCAATGAGGCTAGCCAGGCACTTGCTGAAAGACCGGGGAGGCGCCTGCTGCTAGATTCGCTGGCGGTTGCGACTGGCGCAGGTGGTTCACCACCGGGGAGCGACCATGGTCCGATGTGTGCGTCGTCCGCCTGGGCGCTCCTGTCACGATGCCCCTTTCTGGAGGTCATGACGTGGAACTGCGCTATGGAATCAACCCACAACAGGCTCTGACGGACGTCTCGCCGGTAGAGGCCGGGAGTTGGCCGATTCGGCTGCTGAACGGGGAGCCGTCATACATTAATCTGCTCGATGCGCTCAATGGGTGGCAGCTCGTACATGAGGCGAGCCAGGCGCTCGGCAAGCCGGCGGCGGCCTCGTTCAAGCACGTCTCACCAGCGGGTGCTGCAGTGGCCGGTCCTGTCGACGAAGTCATGGCGGAGCTCTACGGCGTCGGCGGCGGCACGGTCGGGGACCTCACCAGCGCCTACCTTCGGGCGCGCGATGCCGATCCAAAGTCCTCCTGCGGTGACTTCGCTGCTGTCTCCCATCCGGTCGACGACGAGTTGGCAGAGTTGCTGATGGGCGTCGTCTGCGACGGAATCGTTGCGCCGGGCTACGCCCCGAGCGCTGTACGGAGGTTGAGCCAGAAGAGGAAGGGCCGCTTTCTGATCATCGAGGCTGATGCGGCATTCACCCCGCCCAGAATGGAGTCCCGTGAGGTCTACGGTCTGCGTCTTTCCCAGGAACGCGACCAGATACCACTGACCGCAGACCTCCTGAAGGATCGCGTGGACGGACCACTGCCGGCCACCGCAATAGCGGATCTGCTGCTTGGCCTGGCAGTTCTGCGGTACACCCAGTCAAATTCGGTGTGCTACGTCCGAGATGGGATGACCCTGGGGATCGGAGCCGGCCAGCAGTCGCGCGTCCACTGCACCCGGCTCGCCGGGGACAAGACCGACGTCTGGTGGCTGCGCAGACATCCAGCCGTTCGAGCGCTTACCTTCCGGCCTGGCACTCGGACCCATGACAAGATCAATTGGCAGGTCCGTTTCATCGAGGGTGACCTCACTCCCGAAGAGAAACTGCGCTTGGATCAGGCACTGATTTCGCCCGCTGCTCCGTTGACCGCCGACCAGCGCGCAGAGTGGCTTGGCCACCTCACCGACGTTGCCTTCGCCTCGGATGGATTCCTGCCTTTCCGCGACAACGTGGATCACGCCCACCGCCATGGCGTCTCCTTCATCGCCGAACCAGGCGGTTCCATTAGATCTGGGGAGATCGCGGAGGCCTGCCGTGAACACGGCATTACTCTCGCCCGCACCGGACTTAGGCTGTTCCACCACTGATGGAGCCGCGTAGGCCCATGCTGGTTGGTGTGGATGTGCGCCCTCGTACGGATGAAGACCTCGCGGGCTGCGTCCTCGCACTTGGTGCGGTGCACATGGCGGACGACTACCCGACGTGGTGGCCTGTGGACCCGGCAGGGTGGCTCAGCCCGAGCGGGTGCACAGCGGCATGGGTCGCTCACGATGACGTGACCGGCTCGATCCTGGGTCACGTCTGCGTTGTGCGCGGGGTCGATGACCCGGTGGTCGCTTTGCTGGCCGGGGTCAGTACGGACCGCCTAGCCAGCGTCTCGCGTCTGTTTGTGTCACCGGTTGCGCGCGGCCGGGGACTCGGGCTTGGCACGTCCCTGCTGGCGGCAGTGTCGTCGTGGACGTCGGCGCATGACTATCGACTGATGCTCGATGTCGTCGATGTCGGAACACCAGCAATCAAGCTGTACGAGCGCCTTGGGTGGCGCCTGGTGGACCGTCGGCAGGCCGACTGGGTCACACGGCAAGGCGAAAGGCTGCCCGTGCGGATCTACCTCGCCCCGGAAGGCGAATGACTGCGGCGCAGGTCCGGACTCCGCAGCGATAGGCCGCCGTCCCGCAGGAGGATCAGTGACCAGGCGGTGACTAAACATTGATGCGCTCGATCGAGGGTCGTAGGAGCGCGGCCGTATCCGGTGGTCGATGACCGCTACCAGGGCCCGGTCAACTCGGGTGCGAGTGACCGGCCGAGGAACCAGGCGAGGAGCTCGGCGTGATCGGCTCGGTCGGGAAACGATCGGAGGCGCTTGGCCAGCTCACCCTCGACGAGGATCGGGGGCCAATCGGAAGGTCGATGGCCGATGTCGAGATCCACGTGGTGGACCTCGACGTTGCGCAGGTGGTGGGCCACGATCTCGGCCATCTTTCGCGCGCCAGCGGCCATGACCCCTTGCCGGTCCCAGAGGTTATCGTCGAATGCATCCCACGTCGCTTCGAGGAGACTGAAGCACTGCGCCAGGTCGCAGCGGAGCTCGTCTGCGGAGCGGCTCGCGCCAAGATCCGCGGCCAGGTCCGGGTCGTACCCGTCAGGGTGGAGCTGTCGGATCTCGCCGGCAGCCGGACCCCCGAAGATCAGAACATGGGCCTTGAACTTGTTCGCGATGTGCGTGACGACATGCGCCCGCGAATAGCGGGGCAGCAAGCTCGGCGCACGAAAGTCGTCATCGGTCAGCGGCGCGAGGCCGACGAGCAGCAGTCGATGGCTTCTACGGCAAGCCTCGATAGTGTCGACGGGCTCCATCGGGCAAACGGTACATCGGCAAGATCCTTATCCAGCTCGTCGCCCGGTGCGACGAAAGAGATGCCGGCCACCGTCGGAGCCTTGAAACCAAGCCTCGGCTACGGGCACGTGTGCCGCTTATGCGACTGACCCCTCAGGGACTAACGAGGGGCTGCATTGGTGTGATCGTCAGAACCCGAACGTCACAACCGGGGCGGGACCGCCGTCGGCCAGCGTCTGCAGGACGAAGAGTTCGTGCGGCACGACCGGAGTGGGCAATGCATCGAGGTCGAACCATCGCAGCTCGGCGGCCTTGTCGACCTCGAGCAGCCGAGGCGCCCCGCTCCACCGCGAGCACTCGAAGAAGAAGTCGACNNACGGACTCACCCGACTCGACGTGCCCGGCCGCGGCGCAGGCCCAGTGCTCGTCCATGTACCCGGTGCCCCGGCGCAGCTGGAGGAGCACCTGCCCGCCGAGGCCCGCCCGGCGACGAAACACGACGTACGCGGCGGGAACCACCCGGAAACGGTCGATCACGTGAGGGCGCCGAACATGTCGACGACGACGGTGCAGATCACGAGGAGCCATGCTAGTGCAGCCCCGCGCTAGTCCTTGAGGAGTCATCCGGCTTTACGGGGTTGGCCCTCGTAAATCCATCGAAGGGCGTCTTGGCGCGGTTGTAGACGGTGGCCGCAGGGTCGACGAGCTACGTCCTAACTGCTCGTTTTGGGTGCCGCGGGTTCCGGGCGCGATGGAGCTGTCTGAGAAGATCCTCTGGTGTCAGATCACGAGCTTGTTGAGCTAGCCCAAGACGTCGATGTTCGATGCCGTCTACACGGGGACTTCGTCCTGCGGTCGGGAGCAGTTGCACACGAGTACTTCGACAAGTACTTGTTCGAAGCCGACCCAGTCCTGTTGCGCAGGATCGTGGCTCGCATGGTTGCGCTCGTGCCTCCCGGCACCGACCTGCTCGGAGGTCTCGAACTCGGCGGAGTCCCGCTGGCGACGATTCTGAGCAGTCTCACCGGCATCCCGGCGTTGTTCGTCCGAAAGGAAGCCAAGACGTACGGGACTCTGCGGCTGGCTGAGGGCGGCGACCCGGCTGGACGGCACGTCCTTCTCATCGAAGACGTGATCACCACAGGCGGCGCAGTGCTCAACGCAGCAGCAGCTCTGCGGGAGCAAGGCGCCACAGTGATGACCGTTGTATGCGCCATCGACCGACGCGCACCCGGACAGGACCAACTCACCACACACGGCATCACCGTTCGCTCGGTAATGACGAAAGACCTGCTCGATTCAGTGGCCCTAACCGTCTAACGCTGAGATCTGGAAAGACCGGAATTGCCGCGCCGGGCCCGCGTCCTTGTTCGGTGAGCCATCCCGCTACGGACGTCGATGAGATGGCAGGCGGATGCCTGCCCGGGTCGTCGTACGTCCACTCTCCGTCAGTGGACGGTAGATCAGGGGTTGTCGCCTCGTCGATAGGCTCGACTCAAATCACTCTCGGGGGTGGGACAACATTCGTTGCTTGGTCTGGGCTGAAGGTCCACAGATTCACCGGTGGTTGATCGGGATGTGGCCATGAGCGCCGCATCCGGCGTCCGTGTTGAGTCCGTGGGCGCTGCGGCCAGCAGGGGCGTTCTGGGTCGCGGGTCCGTGTATACCGTGGGCGCTGCCGCTCCGATCTTGGCCTACGCCGCGGTCGTGCCTATTGCCACCCGCCTGCTGGGTAAACAAGCGTATGGCGTCGTGGCCATCTCCATTGTGGTCATCACGGTGGCCATGATGGCCGGGAGTCTCGGGATGCCTTCGGTCATCGTCCGGCAGGGCATCCTGGCGGGGTCCGGAGTGGCCGGCGCGCGTGCCCTGCTGGTTCGTGGGTCGCTGATGACGGCAGGGCTCATGGGTGTGATCATCCTGGCAGCACCTGTGTGGGACCAACTGGTGCAGGACCCGAACCCGTTGGTGCAGGCGCAGTTGCGCAGCGCGGTGCCCCTGGCCCTTGCCGCGAGTGCCTTCTTCGTCGTGGTCGAGAACTCCCAGGCGTTACTGCGGGTGCTGGATCGCCCGGGTTCCTTCGTCGTGTTGTCGCTGACTGCGACGCTGGGAGGGCCGATGATTGGGCTCGCTCTGCTGGTCCAGGATCGCTCGCCTGAGCGCTACCTCATCGGGCTCACCGCGGGCTACGCCGCAGCAGCGATCGTGGGGCTTGTCCTGTGCCTGCGGGGCGGTCAGCGCCGGCGTGAGCGCGGCGATACCCGCTCGGCCCTGCGAATGGGACTGCCGATCGTTCCGCATCTGGTGGCCTTGTTCCTGGCCAACGGCGCGCTGGTGATCCTTGCAGTCTTTCTTTATGGCGTCCCAGCCTCTGGCCGCCTTCAGCTGGCGTTGCTCATCGGGAGCTCACCTGCGGTGATCACCTCCGCCATGAACCAGTCGTGGGCGCCGGTCGTCTTCCGTGCTCCCCAGACCCACCGAGGCGAGGTCCTGGCACACACAGCCCGCGACATCGCAACCCTTGCCGCATTCGTCTCCGGGGGCGTCGCACTTTTGTCACCGTGGCTGCTGCAGTTCGAGGCCGGATCGAAATTCAATCCACTGCAGCTGGTGCCCGCGGTGGCGATAGCAGCCTTCGGGTGCGTCCTGTCCGTGGCCTATCTAGCCAACGTGCACCTCATCTTCGCAACCGGTCGCAATCTCTGGCTCTGTGTGGTTACCCCGGTGAGTTTGCTGACGGGCCTTACGTGCGCCTACCTGGTTGGACGGCAGGATCTGGTGCTGCTGGCCGTCGGATTCCCGGCCACATACGCCGCCCTCGCTGTTGGTACCGCTTGGCTCCGTCGTCATGTTCATGCGGTGTCGTGGAGCGAGACCGCGCTGCTGTTGCCCACCGGGCTGGGACTCGCCCTCTGCGTCCTTGGTGGAGTGCTGCCCACCTCCGGGACGACCGCCTTGATCCGGGTGGCCGTAGCCGCCCTTGCCGGATTCGGGACACTACGACTGGGGCGTCGGATCATGGCTCATTCAGATGTGAAGCGCACACCTGAGGTCGACATCACGTGACCATGTCACCGGTGCGCCGACACTTCCATGCCCGGTCAGCCATCCTCAACCGGACTTCGCGGCATGATCAGGAGGCCGCCCTGTCAGCCCAGCGCCTGCTCGAATTGTGTCCGACCTCAGTCCGTCCAAGAACACTTCGGTCATGCGCTGGTTGAAGCTTGGTTGCTCGCTGCGGACCGGCTGACAGATGAGCGCGATGGTCGTGAGAACTTCTCGAGCCGTAACGTCGTCGCGCGCGCACCCGCCGTCTACCGCTCGGGCGAGGAGCGTTTGGAGCGCCGGCTCGAGCCGGTCCAAGAGATGCTGCGGCAGGTCACCGTAGGCCGGGTCACCGGAATGTAGCGCCGAGGCGAGCCCACGTTTGGTGCCGACAAAGTCCGTGAAGCGCTCGATCCAACCCATGAGCGCTTCCCACGGACTGAGCGTGGTCCCGAGCACTTCGCCAGCTTCGATGCACTCGTCGATCTCGTGTTGCAACACGGCGACGATGAGGTCGGATCGGCGAGGGAAATGCCGGTAGAGCGTTCCCACGCCCACTCCCGCAAGATCCGTAATCTCCTTCGCGGGCGCGTCCACACCGCTGCCCGCGAACACGGTCTTTGCGGCCTCCACCAGCGCGACGACATTCCGCTGTGCGTCAGAGCGCTGACGCCGAGGCGGTTCGACACTGCGCCCCGTCGACGAACCCGTTGTCCTGGCCGACTCGGGTGCCATGGTCCTCCTGTTGCTAACCGGAAACTCTTTCCGTATAGTTGCGGAAAGAGTTTCCGCTTGATGTCAGCGTACATCCACTCAGGCGCCCGCCCATGTCATGCTCACGTCAGGAGAACCCTCGTGCAGTACCGAAACCTCGGCCGAACCGGGATCAAGGTCAGCCCCTACGCGCTCGGCACNNGAGGAGGTTGTCGGTCGGGCGCTGAAGGGCCGCCGTGACAACGTGGTCCTTGCGACGAAGGTCAGCCGTCCGATGGGTAGCGATCCGAACCAGCAGGGTGCCTCCCGGCGATGGATCATCACGGCGGTGGAGAATTCGCTGCGACGACTGCAGACCGACCACATCGACGTGTATCAGATCCACCGCCCCGATCCCGACACCGATATCGAGGAGACCCTCTCCGCGCTGAGCGACCTCGTGCACAGCGGCAAGATCCGCGCATTCGGAACCTCGACGATGCCGGCATCGAACCTCGTGGAAGCGTACTGGGTCGCCGAGCGGCGCGGCCTTGAGCGGTTCCGTACCGAGCAGCCGCCCTACTCGATCCTCAACCGCAGCATCGAGCGTGAAGTCCTTCCGGTCGCCCAGCAGTACGGCATGGGCGTCCTGGCCTGGGGGCCGCTTGGACAAGGCATGCTCACGGGTCGGGTCCGCCGCGGACAGGACAACGACGTCATTCGCGCGAAGTTCCACACGGCGTTCACCGATGAGCGGCGCCTGGACGCGGTAGAGCAGCTGATCCCGCTCGCCGAGGAGGCGGAAGTGTCGATGCCCCACCTCGCAATGGCTTTCGCGATCTGCCACCCCGGTGTCACCAGCGCGCTGCTCGGTGCCCGCACCATGGACCAGCTCGACGACCTCCTCGCGGGCGTGGATACCGTCCTCTCGGACGAGGTCCTGGACCGGATCGATGAGATCGTCCCGCCCGGGACCGACATCGGCACCCTCGACCAGACGTACGTGCCGCCGGCGATCCAGAAGACGGAACTGCGCCGCCGCCCGCTCAACGAGCGCTCCGCAGCCTGAAACATGCGCCTCCGCGGCCGCGTTCCTGCTACCGACACCACCTGGCGCCGGTCCACCGAAGGACCGTGCGTTCATATCGGAGGCGGGAACCCGCAACCGGAACCGCCTACGGGCACGCCACGGAGGCCGTTACGACCCGGCACAAAGGTGGTTTTCGTTGCTCCGGTGAGGGATCCCGTTGCGGAACAGTTGGCGGCCGCCAACGTGCAGCAGTGGCGTCGGTGAGGATCCTGCGTGACGACTGCGTGAGATGCGGCTTTGTGCGGTAGTTAGAGGTCAGCCAGCAGATGGAGGTCGTGGACGTCCACCTCACGGAGTTCGTATCCCTTATGGAGCTCGCGTAGTCGCTGGGCCGTGGCCACGACAACCGCCCGCCCACCCACGACTCCCAACGTGCGCCTGGCTCGCGCGTGCTCGAACACCTCGGTACCCAAGCCCCGTTGCACACCGTTGCCGTCGGAATCAAGAACCATTGGGTGCACGTCAACTCGGAGCGGCCCGGAGCGCAGCTCCAGTCGTGCCGGAAGCCAGTCGGATTCAACGGCGTAACCTCGGGCCGTCAGCCAGCCCACGATGTCATCGACCGCTGCTGCGTCCACGAAAAGATCAACGTCACGATGCGGCCTGGTCTGGTGGCCAACGAGCGCGTCCACCGCCCATCCCCCATTGATCTGGTAGACGACCGCACGCGTTTCAAGCCAGTCCACGATGGCGTGAACCTCGCACGCTGTCATGCCCTGAACGGCCGGTTCGGCGTCTCCCATTACTCCATGGTCCCAGTCCGACACGCTCTGATGACCAGCCGGCGACAACCGCCCCGCCACCGTCCGCAGACCGATCGTCCAGCGGTACCCGTTCAGTGGGACGACACGGCTATACCGCTGCGCAGGATGTCGCCAAAGCGTTCAAAGAGATCGCGGCCGGCTTTGGCTGCCGCTTCAGAGACATGACTGAGCCCGAGGAAGCCGTGGACCATCCCGTCGTTCTGGACGTGCTGCACCTCGACGCCCACATCGCGTAGCTGCTGGGCCAGGGCGTTGCCCTCGTCGCGCAGTGGATCGTGTTCGGCGGTCGCGATCAGGGTCGGCGGCAGTCCGGTGAGGTCCGCGTGCGCTGGGCTGACTTTGGGATCGTCGCACCTGTCAGGATCAGGCAGCCACTGTTCGACGAACCAGCGGAGGTCGTCAGCCTCGAGTCCCCAGCCATGGCCTTCTTGGGTGAGGCTGTCCGCGCGTAACGTCATATCCGCGTTGGGATACGCCAGCAATAAGGCCGACGGAGTCATGCCTCCTGCGTGCAGGCGCACGGCCGCCAGCACTGCGAGGGCACCGCCTGAACTGTCACCGGCCAGCGCGACGCCGGCCTCAGGGTCGCCGCCCAGTTCCTGAAGATGCTCATAGGCCCAGGCAAACGCGCCGACGGCGTCCTCGACCGCCGCGGGACCGGGGTGTTCCGGCGCGAGCCGGTAGTCAACTGCCAGCACCATCACATCAGCGATCCGCGCCAGGCGCCGACAGATGCCGTCATGGGACTCCAAGTCGCCGATGACGAAGCCACCTCCGTGCAGGTACAACACCGTCGGTCGCAGATCCAGCGTTGGGCGGTAGAGCCGCACGGCCAGGCCTTGGTCGGTGCGCAAGTCCTGGACCTGCGGCAGTTCCGGCCCGCGCGGCCGGCTGGTTGACCGTGCCTGGGCTGACGCACGTAGGCGTTGCACACCGGCCTCTCGACACGATGGTCCAACTGCTCGTCGTAACTCTGAAACCCACCGAACGAGGCCCTCATCAGCTAGGCCGTGCCCGTCGGGCACCTGTTCCTGCACGGACTTGTTCATTGACACCGAGGATATGCGAGCAGCCGAACCGGCCGTCCGGTTGTCAGCGAAGTCGTCCGCTCCGAGCGGGACCGGAGAGCCGAGGAACTGTGTCAGGAGAGGATCCGCCACCGGGACGTGGTGTTGACTCCAGTCAGTCGAGCCGGAAGCCCGATTACTCCGTCTTTCGGTGTGGTCAGGACCAACCTCGGATCGGTCAAAGGCCACAGCGAACGCTTGCGGGCAGCAAGCACCCATTCCATCGGACACTGTTTGGCACGCCGCGAGTTATGGGACACCCAGCAGTCCATTCGACCGCCAGGTTGTCATGGGAAGTCCCAGCCCTCTGCGGGCCCAACCGAAATATCATTGCCGCATGGCTGACGCTCCTCATCGCAGCACAAACGCATTGCCCAATCGTCCAGACCGGACCGTTGAGTTCGACTCCGCCTACGAGGGCACGCCCCCCTGGGACATCGGACACCCG
>PMJN01000490.1 GCA_003157445.1 Micrococcales bacterium | reverse complement strand
GGCGTCGTGCCCCGCTTCCAGAGCCTTGACACCTCCAACCTGAAGGTCGGCCTGGCAGCCTGCCCCACCTCTCTGGCGGACGTGGGCGCCATCCGCGACCCAGGCGACGTCGACCCAGCCGACCCCGTCCAACCGGCACTCTCCCACGACCAGCAGTTGGTGGCGATCGACCGGCAGGTCGGGCGCGTCATCGCGGCCGCCCCCCATGGCGCGGACATCATCGTTGTCAGTCTCGCGGACGCTGGGCGACGCCCCGGGCTCAAGGTGGTACTCGCCGCGGGCAGGGGGTTCGGTCCTGGCACTCTCTACTCCCCCTCGACTCGCCAGAGCGGACTCGTCCAGCTCGACGACATCACCGCGACGATCCTGCAGCATGCCGGGGTAGCGGTGCCTGCTCAGGTGAGCGGCTCGCCCCTGCGAAGCTCCCAGGCTGCCAACGGCTCGCAGACACTGGCCCAGAGCCGCCGCGAGGCGCTAGTGGACTACGAGCTCTCGTCGCGATGGGTGCAGCCGGTGGTCTACCCCTTCTTCGTCACGTGGGTCCTGCTCATGCTCGGCGCCCTGACGATCCTTGCGGTGGCCTGGCGGCGGGCTCTGGGCAGCGAGGGGTTCCGCCGGTCGCTGCGAGTGTGGGTGCGCAAAGGGCTTGTGGTCTCCGCAGCGGTCCCGGCGGCAACTTACCTGGCCAATATCGCGCCGTGGTGGCGCTTCGCCTGGCCGCCTGTCGCCCTGGTACTGGCCACCACAGTGTGGACCGGACTGCTCGGGGCCATCGCTTTGCGTGGCCCGTGGCGGCGCTCACCGATGGGCCCGGTTGCCGCCGTGGCCGCCATGACCTTCGTCGTGCTGGCCGCCGACGTCGCGGATGGCTCAAGGCTGCAGCTTGCATCCCTTCTCGGCCTCAACCCCGTCGTCGGGGGTCGCTACTTCGGGCTCGGCAACGTCGCCTTCGCCCTGTTCGCGGCGGCAACCTTCCTGGTGGCGATCGCGGTCTCCAGTCCTCTTGTTCGCCTCGGTCGCCCGCGGCTGGCGGCTCTCAGCGTCGCCCTCATCGGCGCGGTGTCGATCCTCGTGGTCGCGATGCCGACCTGGGGCAGCAAGGTCGGCGGACCCCCAGCACTGGTCCCCGGGCTTGTCGTGCTTGTCCTGTCGATCCTGCAGGTCCGGCTCAACTGGGCCAAAGTACTCCTGATCGGCGGCGGCACCGTCCTGCTCGTCGTGCTCATCGCTCTGCTCGACTGGCTGCGCCCCCCGGAGTCGAGATCCCACCTCGGACGGTTCGTCCAGTCGGTGATCGACGGGGGCGCCGGTGACATCATCATCCGCAAACTCGCCCAGAACCTCGACACGCTGACCCACACCACGGTGTTCGCCTACCTCGTCCCGCTCCTGCTCATCGCCTTGGCCTACGTCCTGCTCCGCCCCGGCTCGTGGCTGGCGCAACCAGTGGGGCCCCTTTTGGAACAGGTCAAGACCCTGCGGGCGGGGCTCATCGGGCTCACCGTGACGATGGCCGTCGGCCTGCTCGTCAACGACACCGGCGTGGCGATCCCCCCCGTCGCGCTCGCGCTCGCGGCGCCCCTGCTCANNCCTAGGCCATCTTTGGGCGGACCGACCGCTACTTGACGCACTGGATGCCACCGCCGGACAAGGCGCTGAGCGCGGTGGGCGGTGGCGCCGCCACACCCGCGCCTGCTCCTTGCACCGGTGTGGCCGTAGCCGTCGGGGTCGGGGTCGGCGTCACAGGGCTAGTGACCGGTGGTGCGAAGTCTGCACCGATCACGACCTGGAGGGCGCCTGAGGCAAGCGCGGCGGAGTGTTGGGTGGGCATCCCGCCGAGGGCGTTGGCCAGGTTCAAGGCGTTGGTCTCCGCGCCGGCGCCGTACTGGATGACCGAAACCGGAGCAAGAGTCGCGGTGCTGGTCTTCCCGAGACCGAAACCACCGGAGGTAAGGGCCTGCTGAAGCTCGGCTACAAGCTCGGGGCGACCTGAGGCGTTGATCGCGTCCACGACCACCTGAGGTGTGGCAGACGAGCTGGGTGATGACGTCACCGGAGCCGTCGTGGCAGTGGGGGTAGGCGCGAGGTTGAGCAAGTGACTCACGGTGGCCTGGATCAGCGGCAGGTTGACATAGTTGACGTCCTCGCCGAGCGGGTCCATGCCGAAGTGGTCGATAGGAAGGGTGTAGAAGGTGACATTGCCTCCGGTCAGACTCGATGCCTGCTCAGCCAGGGCCAGCACGTTCAGACCCGAGTCGATGGCGGTGTTCTGCTTGGCCACCTCGACGATCTTGGACATCTTGACAGGGTCGGTGAAGGTGTTTGCCTGCTTGAGCTGATAGGCCAGTGAGGCGATGAAGGCCTGCTGGCGGCGCTCCCGGTCCAGGTCGGTGAAGTTGAGCGAAGGGTGGGTGTCGTCCCGGCGTTGGCGCACGAACGCCAGGGCCTGGGATGCGTCGATCTGCTGGTAGCCCTTGTGGAAGTTCGCCCCGGAGTACGTGTCCTGGGTGTCCGCGTTGACACAGACTGTGATCGGTTGCACGACCTCGGCGATCTGGTAGAAGGCCACGAGGGTGACCTCCACAAAGTGGTCGATCGGCACCCCTGCGAGGAACTGGCTGACGGTCGCGATCTGCGCACTGCGTCCGGCGTCGCGTTCCATCTGCTGTCTTTGGGTACTGTCCAGTCCGCTTTGACCGGCCAGCTTCTTCGACTCCTGGTCGAAGGCCAGCCCATAGGCCTGCTTGATCTTGCCCATGCACTCCCCGTCCGGGCATCCGGCCAGGTGAGCGTAGTCGTCACGGGGGATGGAGATCTCGGTCGCCTTGCTGCCGTCGCCTGGCACGTGCAACAGCATCAGCACGTTGGCGTTCATCCCGCCGTCCGCCTGGCCACCGGCTTGCAACGCGTCGTAGATCGCCTGGGGTAACGGTTTGCCATTCTCATCCAGGCGGCTGTCAAGCCCCATGATGAGGATGTTCGTGTCCCCGGCCAGGGTCCCTTTGCCCTTCACAGCACTGAGCGCTTTGCTTGCAAGGACGTCTGACCTCTTGATCCCCAGCGACAGGTTGAAGTACTGGAACACCACGAAACCCACCAGGGAAAGCACCAGAAGCAACACCAGGCCAACCGCCCAACCGGTGACGGCGCGCCGGCGCCCGCGATTCGAAGCCCGGACCGGCATCGGCTCCCCGGCTGGGTCTCTGCCAGGCGCACCGTCGTGGCTCATCTCGGCTCCCTCACAATTACTGCGGCGTTCAGTTGCTGGGATAACGCCGCAGGCGGTGCACCTCGTTCCCATACTGCTTGCAGTGTTCTTGCACCATGCATCTTCGTGTCTCTTTGTTTCTCAGCATTGTTACCCACAGTGGCGCGCTGTGCGCGTTCATCTCGATCAATTCCTAAACGTCCCGATGGTCACGGACTCTTTAGGCGGTTCTAAAGCACGGGAAGCGGTGAGTATGGCCAGTATCCTTTGGGCGCCAAATCGCAGGACCTTCCCTGCAGACCACGAAAGCTGGCAGGCCCATCAGCGGTTCACCGTGATCCGCCGCTAGTGCAGGACGACAATTCGAACTCCGACTGGTCCGAAGGTGCCCTCGAATCAGGCCTGAATCGACGCCTTCGCCAGGGATCGACCCATCGCAGGCGCTGGGTCAGGTGCTGAATAAGCAGCTCGAACACCGCAGAGGCTGAGGTCCACGGCAAACCCAAGGGTCCGAGTCTCCAGTCTGGGACGCCGGTCAGCGCGGCGTAGCTCGTGGGGATCGGTGCCCGCCGGATTGGCGGGACGGAGTCCGGGAGGCCCCTGGCGGGCGAACCGCTGCTGCAGCCTTCTCACGGGCAAGGAACGCGCCGAGTTCTCCGATGGTGCTCATTAACGGCGCCGGGAACACGACCGTGGTGTTCTTGTCGACACCGACCTCGACAAGGGTCTGCAGGTTGCGCAGCTGCAACGCCAACGGGTGGTCCATCATGATGTCCGAAGCATCACCGAGGGCGGCCGCAGCCAGATGCTCGCCTTCGGCGTTGATGATCTTGGCCCGCTTTTCCCGCTCGGCCTCGGCCTGGCGCGCCATCGCCCGTTTCATGCTCTCAGGCAGTTGGATGTCCTTCAGTTCGACCAGGGTGACCTCGACGCCCCAGGCGGCCGTGGTGACATCAAGGTTCTCGCGAATGTCGATGTTGATGCGGTCGGTCTCGGCCAGGATCTCGTCCAAGGTGTGCTGGCCGACCACCTTGCGCAGTGTGGTCTGGGCGATCTGGTCGATGGCAGCGCGTACATCCTCGATAGCCACCACCGATTTCACTGCGTCGACCACCCGGTAGTAGGCAACGGCGGATACATCCACGCTCACGTTGTCCCGGGTGATGATGCCCTGCGACTGGATCGGCAGGGTGACGATGCGCAACGAGACCCGATGCAGCACGTCGACCAGGGGGATGATGATCCGCAGGCCTGGCTCGAGGGTTCCTCGCAGCTGTCCCAGCCGGAAGAGAACACCTTTCTCATACTGCTTGACGACCTTGATCGTCAGTGCCGCCACGACCAGGACCAGAACAACCACGATCGCAACGACGACCCAGGTGCTCATCGGAACGCTCGGCTCGCTCTGCCCCCGAAGCCCTCGCCGACCCGGCGAGCAATGGAAGTCATCATGACCCTGCCTCTCATCGGTCGGTGAGCAGTCACGGCGCAGAACTCTGACCGGTCTCACCACGCTACGCCTTTCACCGCCAAGGAGAGCCCTTAAGGCGCACTGTGCGATGCCCCAGCCGGGCCCCCGCCCTGCCTGAAGCCACGTGAGGGTCCGGGGCCGGCTGCTCACGTCCGCAGCGGAGTTACGGTAGCGTAGGTTACCCAACAGTACTCACCTGGAGGTGCCGTGTGAATACACGCCAACGCACGGCAATCCTGAACGGGCACGAGTTCTCCTACCTGGATAGCGGTAAGGGTCCGGCACTGCTGTTCATTCATGGGCTCACCGGGTCACAGCGCAACTGGGCTCATCTGGTCGATGCGCTGGACCACGATCACCGCGTGCTGGCCCCAGACTTGTTCGGCCACGGCGCCTCAGCGAAGGTCATAGGCGACTACTCGCTAGGAGCACACGCGGCAACCTTGCGGGATCTGCTCGACATGCTCGGCATCGATCGGGTGACACTCATAGGACACTCCTTTGGTGGCGGTATCGCCATGCAGTTCAGCTACCTGTTTCCGGAGCGAGTGGAGCGTCTCGTCCTGGTCGACAGCGGAGGCATGGGACGAGACGTCAGTGCCCTGCTGCGCGCGGCCACACTGCCCGGCGCCGAGTTGGTCCTGCCCGTCATAACATCCAGCTGGGTGCGAGGACGAGTGGAAGCCGCCGCACGAATCCTGACAAGAGGAGGCTGGCAGGCAAGTCCTGAGACGACCGAGATCTGGCGTGGGTTCACATCACTGGCTGACACTGACACTCGACGGGCCTTTCTCGCCACGACCCGCGCCGTCATCGACCCGGGCGGACAGACCGTGACCGCCCATGATCACCTGCCAATGGCCATCCAGATCCCCACCCTGGTGGTCTGGGGCACAAAGGACCGGATGATTCCCGCCTGGCATGCGACCACCGCTCACCAGGCGATTGCGGGCAGCCGAGTTGAGCTCTTCGTCGGCGCCGGACATTTTCCACACCTGGACGACCCTGAGCGTTTCGCCGAGGTGCTGAGCGACTTCATGGCCAGCTGAGCACTGCCCGCAGGCCCAGCCTCGGGTGTCCCGCCGCCAGGACCTCGTCGCTTGCCGACACATCGGCCGGCCACCATGAGCGGGCCATGCGGCGCCCTGGGCCGGGTTCCGGCAGGGCGGCGCTCGCCCGGCTGGCCGCGCTGACCGCAACCGCCTTGGCTGCCTCTTCATACCTGCGCCAGATCTAGCACCTCAGACGGAGCCGGCGGCGCCCTGCTGGACGGTCCGGGTAACGGATCCGGTGCGCAAACGTACAGCGCCGAACCGGCGAACCGCGTCGCGGACCACCGCGACATCGCCCTCGGCCACCAGCATCGACTCAACGACGCAGGCGATCATCTTGGCGCTCGCCAGCTCACCTGCCTAGGCCATTCGCGGACTCTCAGGTCGTCCGTTCCGGTAAATCGCGGGGGCCAACCGGCCCTTAGGCGCGAGATCCCCTGAAGGGACCCCCCAGCCGGTGCCAACGTGTGTGGAAAGCGGAGCGCTCAGCACCCAACTGCTGAACCGCTTCGGGTAGATCCCAGAGCGCAGCTCCCTCTGTGGGCCCACATCCGTTTCTCGGAAGGACCTGTCGTGACCAGAATGAAGAGAATTCGCCAGGCGGGCTTCGCATGTGCGATTCCAATATTTGCGTTGCTGGTGCCTCAAACCGCATCCGCCACGGTCAATCCCGCCGCGGCGGCCACCATCGCGCCAAACCCGTCGGGCTCAGCCACACCGGCTGCCGTCGCGGCGCCAGGGACAAAGTTCGTGTCCTACAACGGTGTCCGGGTCACGGTGCCGGCCTCCTGGCCGGTGATCGACCTGAACCTGCATCCCAGCACGTGCGTCCGCCTTGACCAAACGGCGCTATATCTCGGCACACCCGGCTCACAGCCGCGTTGCCCAGCACATGCCGTCGGACGAGGCGACACCGTCTGGCTCAGGACTGCAGCGACGGCCCAGGAAACCCCGCTGACCTCCGCGGTGACCAGCGTCGGTGCCTTGCCCGCACGGGTCGGTCTCGACGCGACGGGCCATGACAAGCAGGTCCAGTTCGTCGGCAAGCCCGTTGTACTGCAGGCGACCTGGGGGGCCGACAGCTCCTCAGTCGACCAGGTTGTCGCCTCAGCGGTGAGCTCTCCCGGCGCGTCCACCCCCGCGCCCGGTGTCAGCGTGCCCGCACCACAGCCGCCCTCCCCTGCCGCGGTACCCCAGGGGATGAAGGCGGCAGTCACGTTCACGGGCTTGGGTTTCGATACGTGCGCAACGCCGTCGATATCGACCATGCGCGCCTGGCTCAACTCGCCCTATCGTTCGGTAGGGGTCTACATCGGCGGGTCGATGAGGGCTTGCGGCGATGGCAACCTCTCGGCCAGCTGGGTCGCACAGGTGCACGCGATGGGCTGGCACCTGATACCGATCTACGTGGGACCTCAGGCTCCCTCCGTGAACCAGTCCGGACTGGCCCACTTCTCCCTGGCAACGGCCTCTAGCCAGGCAAACCTCGACGCCAAGGACGCCGTCGCACGAGCAAAGCACTTCGGCATAGGCCCCAATACCGGTACACCGATCTACTACGACATGGAGAACTACAACCCTTCAACTAGCAGCTCACGGTCGGTCGTCACCTTCCTGTCGGCGTTCACGAGCGAATTGCACAGCCTCGGGTACAGGTCGGGCGTCTACGGCGGCCCCGGCTCAGCGATGACTGACATGTCGCGCGCGGTGTGCGCCCGGGCAATCGACCCCCCAGACAATGTCTGGTTCGCGCACTGGAACGGGGTCAGGAGCACCTTGGACCAGGCGAGCTACCCGGGCTTTCCCGATGTCTTCTGGAGATTCCACCAGCGGTTGCATCAGTATTCGGGCAATCTCTACCAGAGCTATGGAGGCGCTGGCTTGAGCATCGACGCCAACTGGATTGACGGCGGCACGGGGTGACCCCGCGGACCTGCTGAACAACGACCACTGCCGGTCCCAGCCGCCCAGGACTGGGATCGGCAGTGGTCAGGCTGAGCGCAACCGCCCTGGCTGCCTTCTAACCTGCGCCAGGATCTGGCACACCTTCGGCCGCGTGGCCCCTGTTCGGTCCCGGTCGCGGATCCGTTGAGCAACTGCACCGCACACACGTACACGCGTTGACATCCTCCCGGCCATCAACGACCAGGATTCCAACTGCTAACCGCAGGCAACGTGTGCAGGTTCGCGCTTCACAGACAGGGCCAAACTCCCAAGTCGCCGCGCGCCGGCGCGCCATGGGCTGGCGCGGTTAACGCTGGTACTGCCAAACGGTGCCGGGCTTGGTTATCGCCCAACAGCATTGAACGTCCAGCCCTCCACCGACAGGCGAAAGGGTTTCCTCCCGGCCCGCAACGGCCGGGTTTGACCCTAGGAGAACCCCGATGACAAAGGCTGCCTCGGCAAACTCCCCTCACGGCGGGGCCAACATCCCGC
>PMJN01000221.1 GCA_003157445.1 Micrococcales bacterium | reverse complement strand
TCAGGGCTCTCGGACGTCGCCGTCCTAGCGGGATTGCACCGTGAGCGCCTCGACGGGTCCGGATATCCCAAGGGAGTCGATGGGTCGTTCCTGCCCGTGTCTGCCCGGATCCTGGCCGCCTCGGACGTGTACCAGTCGCTGACCGAATCCCGCTCTTTCCGCGCAGCCCTCAAGGGGGAGGCGGCGGCCGAACGTTTGCGGCAGGGAGTTCGCGAGGGCACGTTGGATCAATCCGCGGTCGAGGCAGTGCTTAAGGCGGCGGGCCAAGAGGTCCCTCACATCGCCAACACGCCAAGCGCTCTGACAGCGCGTGAGCTGGAGATACTGCGGATGGTGGCGGTGGGTCGTTCAAGCAGGCAGGTGGCCCGAGAGTTGGTCATCAGTGAGAAGACGGTCCGCAACCACCTGGAGCACATCTACGCGAAAGTGGGTGTGACCAACCGGGTCAGCGCCAGCATGTTCGCCCTCCAACACGGGATCGTCCGAGCCGGGCAGGTCGGCGGAGCTGCCTGGTGACCTTCGTCGATCTTGATCGCCGACACCGCAGCCCGCACGACGCTGCCACAGGCGATCCCGGGGGAGCAGAACCGCCTCAGCCTGTCTCTGATACGTGAAGACATCGCCGCGCAGAAGAGCGCGAGACCATCTCGGTGGTCGAGGACCAGAGGGGCCAGCCGGCCTGGACCCGCGACCTCTGCGAGTTCATCGTCGCGCTGGTCAACACTGAGGTGCCCGGTGGGTCTTATCCCGGCACCAACGAGGGCGAGGTCACGCGCTATGACTTGGCCCGCGCGATCTTCACGCTCGCCGACCTGGGCTCCGAGCGCGCGAGCCCCTGCACGACAACAGGCTTCCCGCTCCAGGCTCCACGGCCGGCCTATAGCGTGCTTGATCATGCAGCTGGGGTTCCCGCGATGCCCACCTGGCATGACGCACTTCAGCGATACCTGTCCGTCCCCTAGCTCGACCCTGCTCAGGCCGAACGGTGTTCGCACGCGGACTCGCTTGCGGTACTGGGTGAGGGAAGATCCGCCTTCATCTCTTCTTTCTTATCGGGGAGAACGCAGGTGAGTCGGCTCCAAGGTCTGTGGTCGAGGTCCAGCCGGGCAGCAGGTCACCGGCGCGTCCCGGGGGAGCGATGACGTGCACCGGCCGCGAAGAACCGGGCAGAGTCACCAGGTGCTCTTGCGGGCTGGCCTGACTGGGTGCGCTTCGCTGCTGGGTCCCCGCGGCTGTCAGCCAGTGCGCAGTCTGGGCCAGCGAGAGCCGCACGGACCGGGGTGGCTCGCCGCGCTGGATACCTGCNNGCCTGCGCCGGCAACGCGCCGGGCTTGCCGTCGGCGCCTTCTGCCAGTGCGATGCCGGTGGGGCACTGGACCAGTGAGTCGAAGCCGCGTCGCGCCGCCCACGGCCCGGTCGGGCCCCATGCGGACAGGGTGACCACGCAGAGGTGTGGGTGCCGCTCGGCCAGCGCGTCCGGCGCTAGGCCATAGCGGTGCAGGGCTCCGGGCCGGTAGCCCTGCACGAGGACGTCGGCGTCGGCGAGCAGTTGCTCGAGCCGGGCCCGCCCGGGCGGCGCGGAGATGTCGAGCAGGGCGCTGCGCTTGCCCGGCAGCGTGTCCAGCGCCTGTGCGGGTATCTCCGGCAGGTGCGGACTGTCCAGTCGCAGCACGTCGGCTCCCCACGCCGCCAGGGTCCGGGTGGCAACCGGTCCGGCGATGACGCGGGTGAGGTCCAGGATGCGCAGGCCGGCGGCGCCCGTGCCCGCACCGGCGTTCCTGCCCGGTCCCTTGCCGGCAGCGCTGCCGAGCAGTGGTAGCGCCGAGACGGCTCGACCCTGTGGGTGGGCCTGCCACTGAGACTGACTGCGAACGGCGTAGCCGACCGCGCCAGCCATCGCCAGTGCTTCCTCAAGATCTGCCCCAGACCAGCCGGCAACGGCTTCCTCGACGGCCTCGGGCCGGTCCTGACAGCCGAGCACGCGTAGAGCCCGATCCTTGTGCCACGCGTAGTTGGCGTGCAAACGCAGCCATCCGTCAGCGGTCCGCCAAAAACGCGAGAGCGCAGCGAACGAGTCCGCCTCCGGTAAACCTTCCACCCGTGCATACCGCTCGCTGCGCGCAGCCGCCGCAACATGCTTGGCGTCGATCAGGACCGGCGCGGGTGAGCCGGAGCGTCGGGCCGCGTCTAGAACCGATGCGGCCAATGTGGACGCAGTGACCGCGGCCACCATGGCCGGCAGCACCGCAAACGTGGACGGCAGCAGGCCCGCGTCGATGCCCCTGACCTCGACACGGTCGAGCAGACTTGCGTCGCCGCCCAGTGCTGACCATGCATCGCGCAACATCCTGTTGGTCACATCGGTCTCTGGGGTCACGACCACCACCATAGGAGAACCGTCACCAGGGGAAGGGTCCCAAGCGGACCCTCCGTTTGCGGTGACGGGTTCCTGGGCTGGCCCAGATGGCGGCGGGTCTGGCTCTGTCGGGGAAGGCGCGTGTGCTCGCTGGTCGCCCCGAATTCGATCGAAGCGGCCGGCTCCGAGCCGGATAAAGGCGAACGAGGGTGTGAACGCGATTGCTCGGGCGAGGAGTGCGTCGCCGAAACGATCACTCCTACGATCGCTGACAGTGGAATCGATCATCGGTGATCTGGGGTGGAAACCCAGAACTTCTGGGGGGATCATGGTTGGCGCGCGACCGTTGACAATGCTGTCTCGAAAAGGCGTCTGTGCTGTGTTGACGGGCGCGCTACTGGTGAGCTTGGTACCGATGGCGGCGACCAGCGCCAGTGCATCCCAGCCGAGCCAGGTCGCCATATCGAGAACACCGATGATGCAACAGGGGCTGGTTCTGAGCCAGGGTCCCTACAGCAATTGGACGCAGGCCGAGACTCGGTCCTTGCAGTACCTCTTGCGGGCGCGAGGAGCCAGGATCGCCGTAGATGGCATCGTCGGTCCGCAGACCGAAGCCGCAGTCGTGGCATTCCAGCGGACCCACCACCTTGTCGTGGACGGCATTGTCGGGCCCCAGACGTGGGGAGCGTTGTACATCACGCTCGCTTTGGGCAGCCGCGGCGATGCCGTCCGTGCAGTCCAGGAGCAGGCCAACTTCCGTAACCTGAAGAACGGACACACCCTGGTCGTTGACGGGATATTCGGTCCGCTGACCCGTGCTTGGGTGATCCAGTTCCAGCAGGAAGTGGTCTACAGCGACAAGTCGTTTCCCGTGGACGGGGTCGTTGGGCCTTTGACGTGGCCTCCCCTGGTCGGTGGGATGTACTCGTACTGAGCAGCCATCACGACTTCCGCAGGTCGCACTGGCCGTGCGGCTTTGGGCCGCCGAGCCTGCCAGGCCCAGTTGCCGGCCCAGGCGGCTAACCACAGGAGTCCTCGATCTGGTCGACTGGCTCGCGGAACGGCAACNNGGCGAATTTGGTTTCGGCTGGCTCAGCTCGTTCTGGATCGCGTGTGTCAGCTCGGCCTTGCGTTGATCGTTGGTCGGGCTGACCTGACGCAGGCAGACGTACTGACCGCTAAGGTAGGCGTCCGATTTCTTGGCCGCCACTGCTGGGTCGCGCACAGAGGACGGTCGGGCGCTGCGCCTCACCCGCCCAGGAGCCGACGCACTTCGGTGAACGTTTGGACTCGACTTCCACGCTGGCTTCGCCCGGGACCGCAGAGGGCTGCGCCGAAGGGGATCCTCGTCTAGCTGTCAGCTGAAGCTCCAGCCGGCCAT
>PMJN01000185.1 GCA_003157445.1 Micrococcales bacterium | reverse complement strand
GTGACGCAGCCAGGCGGTCTCGAATCCGGCGATGATCATCGAGAGGCCGATCGTGACCGGCACAAAAAAGAAATGGTAGATGGTCGTGATGGCGAACTGCCATCTTGCGATGTCAACGACGTCCATTGGGCTCCTTCAGTCCACTACTACTACGAGGTGTCGTAGATACTACACACGTAGTAAATGGGTGTTGCCACCGAGGTCGACCACGTTAGCGGGAAGCGGGATCGCACAGCAGGACCAACCTCAGACCTCGCGCACCATGGATGGGTACATGGTGCACGCGCCCGACTGCACGGAATACATGCGTGGCGTGGGACGGAACGGATGCTGTTGTGTCGGCCTCGCTCGCGTGATGGATCGTGCACCCGCTGCAATAACGTCTCTTTAGGCTGACATCAGCGCGAGTCCCGTTCCACTTTCGGACGACGACGGACCAGTAGATCTTCGTCTGCGGGACTGTTGTGCTCAGCGACTACAGGCGGTGCCAGGCCATGAAGTCCCGCGATGTGGTGACTTGACCCTGATTGCCATCGACCCCTGACCCTTCTGTCCTCTTGACGATCCTTGGGGACTCACTGTCTTAGCCGATGAGGGTCTCTTTGCGGGGCGTCCATTCGACCTCGTTATCCCAAACAGCCACGGAACCGAGCCGACTTTCGGGTGGGCTCGAAGCCCACCATCGGTCCGGTCATCGCCCCGGCCAGGGTCCACGTCGTGAAACCAACCAAACGAGCCCGCGGACCGCATCAACCCCTGAGGCGAGGGCAGCGCTCACCCGCCTCGACCGCACAAGGCCGCGCCCTCTCGCGGTGGAGGATTGCCAACTGTCCGCTCATCGGGTTTGTCCGAAGCATCACCGCATGAGCGGATGAAGAACGTCCTCAATTCGGCTGCGGTCGCCTTTTGTCGACCACCCACCGTCCACCGTCCCGGAACAATGACAGGTCACCGATCCGTCCGCGCAACACCGGCACGTCATGCCAGTCGCCGCGGCCCGCGTGGGAGGGCAGTGCTCCAACAATTGTCCCCGGTCGATCTTCGTGGGCGCGCAGGTTGGGGTTGAGGTGACTTAGGTATCTCACCGAGCGGGCGCTCCACTGGCCGGCCGAGGGAGGCGGTCTCCGGCGCGATGGGGCCCGGTTTCAGCGCAGAATGGCAATCCGCCCAGACCGACGGCGTCGGCGAACCTAGGCGACTTCCGCATGCCGTCGGCCGGAACACGACGGGGTCGGCTGGTCGTTGGGCGCGGCCGGGGCGTCAAGACGGCCCAGAGGAGCGTGCCGCCGTCGGCGGTGGGCAGAACCCCGAAGGCACGCGTCAGGCCAGCGACCATCGTAAGCCCGGGGCCGTGCGGGCCCAGAACTGAGTAGCGCTGACGCGCAAAGCTTGGGCTGTAGTCTCGAACGCTCAGCCGTAGGGCTCCCAGGTGCCAGGCGACGGACACGTCGATGTCGGTGCCGGCATCGACCGTCGAACTCATCACGAGCTCACTGATGACCGGGCTTGCGAAGCGAATGACCCGGCCCAACCGCCAGTCCAACAGGACGCGCGTAACGAAGTCGCGCGAAGCGCGAGGCGCGGTCGGGTGCGGCGCCAGATGTAGCCACTCCACTGCCGGGACCGGAGTCGCCAGCACCGCCGATACCGCCGAGAACAAAGAAGCTGTCACGATCAGCTGCCCGCCCACGGAGTGAACGGCCAACGCCTCGCGAACCTGCGGGTCCGTGCACGCCACAGCCACCGGGATCCCGGGCCAGTCGCAGACATGCCTGCCCAGCCCCGCGAGCACCTCAACCGCGCCCGGCTCGGCACCGCCCAACACAGCCGACAGATCGCAGACCACACCNNGCGGGCCACTCGCAGAGTTGTCGCCAAGCAGCTGCGAAGGTTCCGAGACGAGGACAGGATCGAGGTCGCGCACGTAGGTCATGTTGCGGAAGCTGGACTCGCACACCGTCTTGGTCTTGAGCGTCTTCACCCCCGTGCCGGGATCCGCCTTCGCGTTGCAGGAGAGCTGAGCGAGGGGCTCGGCGTCGATCCCGTCGAGGCTTTCTGCCTGGGTGCTCATGTGGTCCTTCCCAAGAAGACGCGGCACTGGTCGATCTGTCAATCGCCACCGCGATCACGTCGCGCGCTGTCGCAGGGGTAGTTCTCCCCCGAGGCCCGATCGTCACGCCGTTCTGACAAATCTCTGAACAGGAGAGATTCCAACGTGACAGATAGAAGGCTGCTATAGCCTCACGTTATAAGTCAAATAACATATTGTTATGTTTCGAATGCTGGACTCAGCTACGTCCGACTGGCGTGGTGACGCAGACCGCGAGTCCTGACGCCCCGGAGGGAGAGCGAAATCTCTCCCACAATCTGGCGGTCAGAGCCCTCAGAGGCGCCGGACGCGGCGACCTGCCTGAACGTGTCAACTATTCCCCACCCCTCTGCGAGATCGTGTATCGCTGATCACTGTCCGCGGCGGCTCTTGCGACGGAGAATGCCGACATGCCCTTGGTCGTCGTGCACGACATCGAGATGTACTACGAGTCACCAGGCTCGGTTCCTGCGTTGGTTGTGATCGGCGGTCTTGGACTTGAGATGTCCGAGTTGAACACGCTGATCGACCCGTTGGCGTCCAACTTCCGGGTTGTGGCGTTCGACAATCGCGGCGCTGGCCGTTCCTCGAAACCGCGTGGACCGTATCCGATCGAACAGATGGCCGACGACGTGGCTGGTCTGATGGAGCAACTGGACCTACCCCGCACGCACGTCCTCGGCATCTCGATGGGCGGGAGGATCGCGATGGCGCTTGCACTCGCCCATCCCGAGCGCGTGGACCACCTGGTCCTGGTCTCGACCGGCCCCCGAGCCGCCGGTGCGCCGTGGCTGATCCGTCTCGGCATGCTGGTGTCGGACCTTCCCTTGCTGCGCGGGCCTCATCGCCAGCCGCGTTATGCGCTGAAGGCGCAGTTCGATGCCACCATCAGGTTCGACTGCTCCGAGCGGCTGGGGGAGATCAAAAAGCCGACTCTCATCCTGCACGGCAGGTCCGACCACATCGCACCCGTTGCCTTGGCCGAGCAGATGCACGCCCAGATCCCGAACTCTCACCTGATCCTGTTCGAGGGTGGGCACCTGTTCACCTTCACCACGCAGCCGAAGAAGTTCGTCGTGGACGTTGACGCGTTTCTTACACCCCAGCGGGTAACGCGACGATGGCCAACGTGAAGGAAATGCCAAGGCGAAAAGCGCGTCGACGATCGGCCCGACCCCGTGACCGCACAGCTTCTTCGTGTGCGCTTGGCATCCGTCCCAGTAACCGCTGGCTATGCGGCACACCCAAGCGCCACTCGGCGCTCAGATCCTTCTCGTCGTGGCTGCGCACAGAGCCTTGTGGGCCCCCGATGACGTCAGGGTGCGCGGTGACCTCGACATCGCCGGAAAGCCGTTCTTAGCCTGCGTGCAACCGGTGGGGTCGAACACACCCCTGGGGTGCAGGTGCGACTCACCGCCAGGGTCGCTCACCCGGCTTCGGTCGACTCTGCCCGGCCGGATCCGCTGCCCCGACCGCTGCCGCGCACAGCTTGCACGATCCTGTGAAGCCCCACCGCCTCTGAGGAGAGGTCCAGACCTCGCGTCACGACCCTGCTCACATCGATCAGGACGGCATGTGGGGCCAGTATGGTCAGGTCAACCTGACTGAGGGGCTCAGTCAACTCGAAAATGACGACCGCAGGACCCAAGGCCAACGCCGTGGTGACCGCTTGGAGGTCGAACGCTGACACGACCCTCGCCTCAACACCCAACTGCGCCCGAAGGTATCTGGCGATCCCCTCACCGAGCAACGCGTGCTCGTAAAGGATCACGACCGGGTGCTGCTCCTCACTGGCCACCTGCCTGCCCCCTTCTGGATGGCACGGGCCCACATCACCTCCACGATAGCCACCCTCCGTGCGCCCCGACTATCCCCGAATCGGCACAGAGACGGCCGCGGAGTTAGTAAGACCTCTGACCCCTTTTCCAGGCCAAACCCTCGCACCGTTGGCCGTCACCGCAGAAGGATCGGTCTTCGGGGCCGAAATGGCCCGTAGAAGTTGAGTAGTGGATCTTGCGACCATCGCCTACGTGGCGTGAGCGCCACTCCGTCTCTCGCGGCGTCCCGCGACGGCTTCGAGGTTTGCGTGCTGAGCCGCTCACAGTTCAGGTTCTGGTTGTCAGGGGACAGGGTTCACAAGAAACCCAGATGAGGGGGTAGCCGAGGCCCTGGGTGCTAACCCACCTTTCCGACTTGTTCACCGAGCCTGAGCTGGGAGAAGAAAGCTGCGATGTCCCGGGCAAGCAACTCGGGTACCTCGACTGCAGCGAGTGCCCACAGCGGGGCATGGGCGTCCACCTGACGACGTTGTACAGGCGCGGCGCCCACTCGCGCGGCGGTCTACCGTCATCGATGAACTGGTGGAAGACGGCGACCGCGGTAGGGGCCACGACGAAATCGGCCGCGGTCACCCAGGTCCGTCAGAGTCTCCCCGCTCACCCGCACAGTGAACGGGTCGACTGCCAGCCCACACAGGGCCCCCACCGTCACGATCGCTCCCGCGTCCAAGTCTCACCGGACAAGGCTCCCACGGCCTGCCGAACGCGAGCTCGATTCCCGTCGCCCGCTCTAGAACCGCCTTCAATCCCCCAGAAGACGGTCAACGGCCTGTACAGCGGTCCAGCCCTCGGGCAGGTCCGCTAGCATCTGAGCCACGCCATCCAGGTCAGCTCCCAGCGTGACGATAGGCACCTCGTTGTACCCGTCGCGTCGTCTCTGCCCGAGCTGGATGCCGGCCGTGAGTCCGTTGCACAGGCACTTGCGTCCAACAGTGTCGGCGATATCTCCGCCTTTACGGACATACATGTGGACGGGCTCGGCCGGACAGCGATATCCAAGCTCGCCGGGCGCACGCTCGAACGGGACACGAAGGTAGCTCAGGTCACACAGTCGCGGCCGGGCGGCGTACTCCTCCGCCTGCGACATGGTCCCCTTCAGCGTGACAACCTTGAATGGGAACCCCGTTGGCGAGGCCCGCGGGTCCGTGCGGACCACAAGCTCCCCTACGGCTAGCTCAGCGAGCATCTCTTCGCGTATTGCCGGGTCCAGCCCGGACTCGGCACAAAGCGCGAACAGAGTGCCCACCTGCACCCCTGCGGCACCAACCAACCGAGCCTGAGCCACCTGGGCAGCTGTGGCGTAGCCACCGGCCAACCAGAACGGTAGCCCGACCGCAGCAACTTTGGCCAGGTCCGCGTTATCACGAGGGCCGAATACCGGCTGCCCGTCATCATCCAGGACCGGACGTCCACGAGCGGGAGCGTTGTGCCCACCCGCGCGGGGACCCTCGACGACGAAGCCGTCCGGCCGGGTAGCGTCCTCGCGAGCCAGGTAGGCAGCCAGCACGTGGGCGGACACGATCGCCAGGAACATAGGGCGCAGCAACGGTGCCAGCGCGCCGCCGGTAAGAGCTTGGGGGTCCAGCCCGACCGAGTACTCCATGGTGGCGTCGTCCACGTCCAGGTCCAGCGAACACTTCTCATGCACAGCGAGGTGATCCAGGAGCTGGGGAATCTCCGCGGGGATGCCAGCGCCCATGAGCACGTAGTCCACACCGGCCAACATCGCCCCGTANNGCAGCACTTGGGGTGGCCATCTGGACCTTCTCCAGGAAGTTGATCCCGACTACACCGTTGTGGCCTTCCTTGGCCAACCACACCTCGGCGTAGTTGGAAACGATCGACAGCTCCAGACCCGCCACGGGCGTGTCTATACCCAGTTTAGGAACCGGGTGGTACGGCTGATCAGGAGCCCTGCCACCCTCAAGAAAGTACCGGCTTAGTATCCGCTGCGCCATCGCCGGCACCGGAAAGTGCTCCAAGGCGCGTCGAACATGACCACCAGCATCGCCGTCCTGCAGACGACGGGCGATCACCACGTCCAACGCGGTCCCAGAGACGACACCGAGTTGCCCAGCCTTGGCGACCGCACCCGCAAGTTGCCACGAGGACACAGCCACGCCCATCCCGCCCTGGATGATCACCGGCAAGCCATCGCCGCTGGTCGCGAGCGTGGCGGTGGGGCGAACGTTGGGCGACACCGGCATGGGCAAACCTCCAACTTACGGAAACGTAACTTACGTCACCGTAGGTTAGCACGATTGGCTCCCGGGCCAGGAACGACCAATGTCACACCTCAGGGAGTCTCCTTGTGCTCTCTCAATCGTCGCCTAAAGGTCACCGGTCCGTATGCCGAACCGCTGCACCTTCCCAAATAATCCAGAGCGCCACGGATCAGTTCGACCCTGCGTGGTGTCCTGTCGCCATGAGTACGCAATCAAGTTGCCCCCGGTCGTCGATGACGTCACCGTCCCCCTGATCGCTTTCGTGGTGCTGATCCTGGCTGTGGCGGCCCTGGCCCTGCACCAATGGTGGATCTACGCCGTTCTGGCCGTCGACTTCATCCTGGGAAGAAGATGCGGACCCAGGGCCAGCCCTGGCGTGTAGCGTTCACGATTGGTTCGTCCTCGGGTCAGCGCGCTTAAACGACCAACCGCCGAGGTGCCCGAGCGTTTTGCCGCAGGCATCGGCGCCGCATTGACCTTCGTCGGCGCAGGCCGGTGGGCTTTGGCATCGCCAGCCCAGTCGTGGTGACGCACGCGCCGTCATGATCGTCTTCCCCGCGCCCAAGGCGGTCCTCGGCCTGCGCGTAAGGCTCAAGGTGTTCGTCGTGTTGATGAAGCTTGGGATGGCGCGTGAGGAGATCTGTCTCGAGTGCGCAGACATCAGCCTGCGCCGTGCCAACGTTGCCGGGCCCGCCTGAAAGTCGTCCCCGCGCACGTCCGTGGTCAGGTCGTCAGTTGCGCCAGATCAGCACGACGGCGCGATCGTCGCTGCGGCCTCCCAGGGCTGCGGCACAGATTCGTGTTGCTCCACCGGCGAAGCCTTCTGAGACAAGGCGTTCCGCTTCGCCCAGCATCCGGTCAATACCGACTGTCAGGTCGCGGAAGCGGGTCTCGATGACGCCGTCGGTGTAGAGCAACAGGGCGTCGCCGCGCAGCAGCTGGCCACAGGACCTGGGGAAAGCTGCACCCTGCAGAACGCCGAGCAGCGGACCGTTCGCCGTATCGATGACCTGCCATCGGCCGGAGCCGGCCCAGTACTTCACCGCAGGCGGGTGCCCTGCCCCTCCCACCGAGAACCGGCCGGTGTCGAGCTCGAGCGCCACATGGATGGCCGTGGCAAAGCCATCGTTCCACTCCTGGCGCAAGAGATATGAGTTGGCGGCACCCAGCAGAGCAGCCGGGTCCATCGCACCTAGCAGACTGCCAAAGGCCCCTGACAAGAGCAACGCCCGGGTGCCTGCCTCGAGGCCCTTGCCCGAGACATCCACAAGAGCAACCTCAAACCGGTCGCTCGCGTCCGAGATGTTGGCCACGGCAAAGTCACCGGCGAAGGGCTCAAAGTAGGCCGCTTCCACCTCCACCTCCGCATGCCACGGCTCGGGCAGCATCGGCAGCGCGCTTTGTGCCCGAATCCGATCACGCAAATCGATCAGCATGGATTCCGCAAGAGTCCCCTGGACTCCCAACGGGGCTCTGGAGATCGCCAGCCAGGTCATCATGGCCGCCATGATGACCGTCACGACCATGGCAGCTGCGTAGTCGCCTCGGTCCTTACCAAGTGACCACCCGTCATAGGTGAGCAGAACAGCCGTGACCAGCAGGACCGCTCCTAGCCACCGCGGGGGCAGGAACAACCCGGCCAGGACGACGACGGGCAGGAAGGCTGACCAGGGCATCGCTGCCGGCCGGCTCAACACCAGAGCTTCGACCAGCACCGCCACCAGGACGAGGACCAAAGCGGCGACACCCGGGAAGAGCCGCACGATCAAGCTGAGCCGCCTCGACAGACGCTGGGCCGTGGAGAGGCTTCGACGTGCGAACCGTTGGGCACGTGTGCTCACGGTTCGCACTGTACGTCTTGACAGGCCGAAACCCTCGGGTTTGGTTCCTCGGAGTTAGCCCTCGATCGCTGGTATCGGCGGCAGCTCACCGTTCTTCTCATAGCGCTCGACCATGCCCAGCCGTCGCGCATGTCGTTCGTCACCGCTGAACTCCGTTGTCAGAAAGGCCTCGACCATGGCCTTGGCCTCATCGGGCGTGTTCATCCGTGCACCGATGGCCAGGACCTGGGCGTTGTTATGCGTTCTGGCAAGCTCGGCGACCTCGACGTTGTAGGCAAGAGCCGCCCGGATTCCCCGGACCTTGTTCGCAGCCATCTGCTCACCGTTGCCAGACCCGCCCAACACGATGCCGAACGCCCCAAGGTCCCCGGACACGGCCTCTGCGGCGCGCAATACGGCAACAGGATAGTCATCCTCCGGGTCGACGTACTGCGGTCCATGGTCGACCACGTCGTAACCCTCGGCCTGCAGGAAAGTCACCAGGGTGCACTTGAGGTCGTAGGCCGCGTGGTCGCCACCGATGTGAATACGCATGGGTTGGGCTCCTTGGAATTAGATGAACCGAGACTGGAAGAACGAGTCGAAAGCGAACGAGTCGGAGCCAATGAGCTGGCCAGAAGGGTCAGTCGAAGCTAGGGCTCTGGGTGCGGGTTGTCTTGAGCTCGAAGAATCCGG
>PMJN01000002.1:4943-5076 GCA_003157445.1 Micrococcales bacterium | reverse complement strand
CTTCGTGATCATGGAACTGTTCACACGCGACGGGTACTGCAAGCTGGTCGAGGATTGCACTTACCCTCTGACCGGGATCGGATGCGTGAACACCGTCTACACGGACCACGCAGTCTTCGACCTCGGCGAGAAG
>PMJN01000002.1:0-4870 GCA_003157445.1 Micrococcales bacterium | reverse complement strand
GGGCATACATGACTTCGATCTGGTCATGCTGACCTTGCTGAGTTGCCTTGGTTGACACGGCAGATGCCAGCCAGTTGAGTGCTCTTCGGGTATGTAACTCCCTGGTAATGAATAGGTCATCGGTTCGATTCCGATAGGCGGCTCCACCGCATCACCGCAGGGCATAGGGGGTCTACACCCTCGATCACGGGGCCCGATCCGACCAGGATCGGGCCCTGTGGGCATACATATGGCATTTTCGGAAGCGATCGCGGTGATGCCCGCGCGGTTTGGCTGGATGTTGACATCGCAGACGAACATGCTGATTGCCCTTCGCGTCCATCAGGCGGGCTGATCCCGGCTACGCACCGAATAGACCCCCGGGCGGTACACCATGCACTGACTCTGTCTGAGCCGCGGGCAGCGGACCCAGTTCTTTGGCGGGCGCGATGGACAGCCAGCCTGACGTCCTCAGAGGTCTCCGTTGCTGCGCGACTGAAGTTGAGGACCAGGCCGTCATCCGGATGATGCAGGCGGTCTTGCTCTCATGGCTCCCCTCTGTGTCAAGGGCGCCGCATTCCCGCCGGTCGATGGTGCGCCGGTCCTCGCCGTCGTGGGGCAGACTGCGCTTGACTGCGGCCGCGGTTCGGCGCTGTGACAGGGTGTCGGCAACGGCGCGAAGAAGGGTCTGGGCCAGCGGAAGCTGGCGGGGGGAGCGTGCAAGGTGGCGGGTCCAGGAAGTGGCTTTTCCGAAGTTCCGGCGTTGGGGTGTGAGCCGGTCGCGCTGGAGTCAGTAGCTGTTCCCCGTTGCCCTCCCGGGCCCGTCACCGCATGCGTAATCGCGTCGTCGAGCATCCGGCGGTAGACAATGTCACAGAGCAGCCGCTTCACGCATCGCATGGCTTCCATCGATGTCTTACGGCAGCTTCTCTGCGGTCGTAGTAGCCCCGTCCCTGGGTCGGGTTAGCCAAGCCACCCAGTCCCCAGCGTCTAGGTCAACACCCGAGCCAGTAGTTGGCCGCGATGGCCGGCCGCCTGGCCCGATGGTTCCCTTCTGTCGCGATCACGGGAACCACGCCAGTAGCCAGACCGGTCGAGACATCCCAGAGCTTGAGCTGATACCTCCGATCCTGTCCCGGGTTAGGACCTTGCGTTGTAGACGTCGAATCCGAAGCGGTTCAGGCCTGGTGAGGCGGCGTATCCGAGGTAGGGCAGTTTGAAGAGGTCTTCGATGCTGGCCAGGAGGCTGTAGTGGTTGTAGGGCGTGGTCGACCACGTCCCGCCCTTGACGAATGGGGAGAGCACCAGTGCCCCCACCCGGCCACCGCCAAGGCCGGCGATCCCCGGCAGCGGTGAGTTGGGGCCTGGACCTTCACCGCAGCAGGCGGAGGCGTCGGACGCGGGGCTGTCGGACTCATCGAAGGTGATCACCAGGACACCGTCTTGGCGGAAGGCAGGTGAGCTGGTGATGCGGGGTACCCACTGCCTCAACCAGGTGTCGGCGCTGGCCAGGCCACCAGATTGTCCATCCACGCACGGGGTGTCGTGCCCGTCATGGCACAGGTTCGGCGTGATGTACGACAGCGACGGGGTGCTGGACGTGGCTGCCAGATCGGCGGGGAGCTTGCCCAGGTCGACGTCNNGCGGCGTACTGGTCACCGACTTTCGCGGTCTGGGTGTCATCGACAGCGCCGAACGCTGGATGGCGACACGGTGCGCCCATGTCCTCCATGTACCCCTTCCAAGTCCGACCCGAAGAGGTGAGCTGGCTGGCCAGGTTGGGCACGCTTGCGGGGTATACGCATCCCTGACCCACAGCCTGTCCCTGCGCCACGGTTTGAGCGCCGACGAAAGGCGAGTAGGTCTGACAGTCACCCTGGGTCTGCGGGTTTGGCCCCTGGCCGGAGATCTGCCCGATGTAGTTGGGCAGCGAGTTGTGCGCTGTCCCGAAATACTGGTTGAGCAGGACGCCCTTGCTGCGCAACGTCGTTGACAGGTATGGCGCGGCCGAGCCGGGTCCCCAGGTCTGGTCGTAGCCCTTGTTCTCCAGGTTGATCACGAACACGTGACCGGCTGCGGGAAGGTAGGCACTGCCCGCGGCGTCGGCCTTCTTACCGCTCGTTAGCACGGCCCCGGCCACAGCGGCCATGACAACTCCAGCAACGAGCGCCCCTGTGAGCAAACGTCTGCCGTGAGTCTTTGCGATTGAGGTCGATGTGTTTCTCATGCGGGCAGGCTCCATCCGTCGGCGATCGCTTTGTCTTTGAGCCCGCCCCATTCCTCGGCCGACTCCAGCTGTGCAGGCGCACAGGCGGGACCGGCGACGAAAGGGGCGACGAGGTATCGGGGTGCGGCAAGTGAGGGCGGTTTGCTGAAATCCAGGACCTCGGCGATGTTTCGGGCCTGGGCGTCCCGTGGTGTCAGCGGCGTGAGTCCCCAGCGCCACTCGATGGCCCGCAGGACGGAGGTGTGGTCGTAGGTGCCGTGTGCGACGTGTCGGCGTCTGGCTCGTGGGGAGACGACCAGGGAGGGTACCCGGAACCCGCGCAGGGCCGTTGCCGGGTCGGCATCCGCAGCACTGCCCGGCGCGACGTGGTCGTAGAAGCCGCCCCACTCGTCGTAGTTGACAACCAGCAGGGTTCGCTCCCAGTTGGGGCTGCTGACGACCGCGTTGTAGACCTCCGCAAGGAATGTCTCACCACTGCGGACGTCCGCATGCGGGTGGTCGTCGCCAGAGGTGCCCGACCCCTCATCCTCAAACCGCGGGTCCACGAACGAGACCTCGGGCAGGGTTCCGGCGGCGCAGTCGGACAGGAAGCTCGGGTAGGGGTGGGAGATGTCGAGGTACTTGGTGCCCCACAACGCCGTGAACGGGATGTCACTGAAGTAGTAACGCCCCCGCAGCCCGGCGTCAGCCAGCCGGTCCCAGATCGTCGGCAACGTGCTCGTCACGCTTGAGTTGTGCAGCCGGTCGGTGCGGGCGGCGTGCTGGTAGAAGCGGTTGGGGTAGGTCTCAGCCATGGTCGAGGCGAAGTAGCGGTCGCAGACCGTCCAGTCCGCTCCGGCCTGGCGCCAGAAGTCCAGGTCGCTCGAGTCGTAGTAGCCGATCGCGAACTCGTCATTCTCACCTGCCTTCAGCCACCCGTCGCACTTGTCTCCGTTGAGCTCGATCCGGCCACCCTCATAGGAATGATCGGGGTCCGGGCTCGCACACCCCTGGTGGGTTGCCAAATGATGGGTGCCGTGCGTGATGCCGTAACGGTCGACGTAGCCCATCCCGGCCTGCTTACCGTCGGCCCCCGGCATCCACCCGAGGAAGTGGTCAAACGAACGGTTCTCCATCATCACGACAATGATGTGGTCGATACCGGAGGCCGCAGGATCGGGAAGCTCGGCAGCCACGGCGGGGCTGGCGGGGCCGGCGGCGCCGGTCGCCCGGTCGGCAGCCACCATCGAGGCGGCCGCAGCCAGCCCGGACGTGGCAAGGAAACTTCTGCGAGAGAGGGTCACACCCGACACAACTGCCGGTAAGACCCGAAGGTCACGGCCCTCTGAGTTGGTTCACCGGCTGTTCACGCGGCGTTTGCCCGAACCAACGTCGCGAGCCCACCAATCTCGAGCTCACAACCCTCAGGGCTCACGGGGTCAGTCGGCAGTCTGGAGTGCTGGACGGGCAGGGCCTCAGCGAGGATGACAGGCGCCGCGCGGGGACGACCAACTCGGATTCGTCCGATGCACACAGACTTCCGTAGGAACGTCGTGCAGGTGGTGCGCAATCTCGGAAAGGAGATGGCGTGCGAGCGAGTCGAGGGTAGACACCGACAATCCCAGAGATCGAGCCTGTGTGGCTGTTCGCAAACGCCAATGCGGACCCAAGCATTAGCGCCGCCGATCACCGCAAGGGATCGGTGAGCGTTCACCGGTCACCAATCCTTGATCGGCACAGCGAGGACTTGGTTGCGGCGGAAGCTGGACCTGGCGACGCGTCATCCAGGGTTCGACTATCGGGACGGGGACCGCGACAGGAACAGTGTTTGGAGTTCCCAAATGGCTGTGAACAGACGCGCGTTCTTGGGTGCTCAGGGCAGGCCCGGCAGGCCGGTGGGAGGCGGAGGCAACACGGGGATCGGGGCCAGGGGCGGGATCAAGATCGGAGACGGGCTGACGGTGATGGGCCCGGCGCTCACGGGAGGCACGGTCACACTACCGGTGCCGTTCCCGGTGATCGCCAAGTGGGGCGTGGCGGAACCTACGAACACCCGGCCGGGTCCGGTGGTGGCCGGCACCCGGCCGGGTCCGGTGATGGTCGGCACCCGGCCGACAACGGGCAGCCCGCCGCTCAGAACCCCTGGTATGGCAGGCCCCTCGCCCGGGAGCATATGAGGCAGGCCGGTCGAGGGTGCCGAAGGAGGCGAGCTTCCAAGCTTTGCGCCTCCCAGCGAAGCACACGGCTGGCCGCACACCGCGATCTGGCGGGCCAAGGTGGTCTGGGTCACGTGCAGCAGTGCGATGAGTGCGTCGACATCTGATCTGGATGCTGCCGGTACCTGGGTGCGTAGTGCGTTCAGCTGCGGCAGCGCCTGGACGACCAAGTCCCGGACGGCGCTCAGTGCCCGAACGTTTCCGCTGCGGTCGAACTCCCCCAGAAGCGCGCGCTGACCATCGGTGACCGAACTGCTGGCGCTGACCAGAGCCTGGTCCACCACTGCCGGATCCGTTCGCGCCCTGTCACGTTCCACCAGCGACCTCGCATCACCAATGTGTTCCTTGGCCTGGGACAGCAGGGTCACGCCACGGTCGAAGTCGGAGCCGGCCAGCTGAACTGCAGCTGAGTTGAGCACCTGTTTCACGGGGTAGAGCAAGCCGCCGGGCAGGGCCGATCGTGAGGTGA
>PMJN01000054.1 GCA_003157445.1 Micrococcales bacterium | reverse complement strand
GGCGCCGGTGCACTGTGATGTGACTTGAACCAGGTCATCGTGAAGGTCATCCGCTGACCCGCCGAGACGTCGAACTCGTCCTCGTGACGGGTGCCGACAGCATGGGGCAGACGTGACCCGCGCAGGACCACCATGTCTGGTCCGGCGATGGCCGAGATCACCGCGCCGGCACCGATCTCGGGGCTGTCCGCCCGTCGCATGACCCAGGGTCGGACCTTGCCGAAGTCGAAGCGCACGACCCACTGGTGGCGCATGCGCAAGGTTCCCCTGACCCCCTCGACCCGGCGCACAATGTCTGCCCGGCCTTCGCCCAGCGGCATGTAGTCCGTGACGCGAACCATTCCGGTGGGTGTCTCATGGGTGGTCTCGAGCACGAAGCTGTTACCGAGGTACCTGCGTGTGGTCCTGGCCGGCCCTGTCGGCCCCAGCAGCCAGTGACCGTTGTCCCGCGTGCCCAATAGTGCCGCGAAGCAGGCGGGGGAGTCGAACCGGGGCAAGCACAGCCAGTCAATGGAACCGTTCTGCCCGACAAGGGCCGCGGTGTCCATGTCGCCGAGTACGGCGTAGTCCTCGATGGGCAGAGCCATCACCCCACCGTATGCCGTGTCGTCAGCGGGTGCACATACTATGGCGGACGTGCATGAAGTGACGCCAAGCCCTGTCCGGTATCAGCACGACCGCCTCGTCGTGCGCGGAGCGCGTGAGCACAACCTGCGTAACGTCTCTGTTGACCTGCCGCGGGATGCCTTGATTGTCTTCACTGGGCTCTCCGGGTCGGGCAAGTCATCCCTGGCCTTCGACACGATCTTCGCCGAGGGTCAACGCCGCTACGTCGAGTCGCTCAGCGCCTATGCTCGCCAGTTCCTCGGGCAGATGGACAAGCCGGATGTCGACTTCATCGAGGGGCTTTCGCCAGCGGTATCGATCGACCAGAAGTCGACCAACCGCAACCCCCGCTCGACTGTCGGCACGATCACCGAGGTCTACGACTACCTGCGGCTGCTCTTTGCACGGGCCGGACGACCGCACTGCCCGGTGTGCGGTGAGGCAGTCACTCGTCAGAGCCCTCAGCAGATCGTCGACCGGCTCTCAGAGCTACCCGAGCGCACCCGCTTCCAGGTGCTGGCGCCCGTGGTGCAGGCTCGCAAGGGCGAATACGTGGACTTGTTCAGCGAGCTCCAGACCAAGGGCTTCTCGCGTGCGCGAGTTGACGGGGAGGTCATCTCGCTCACCGAGCCTCCCGCCTTGGCAAAGCAGAAGAAGCACACCATCGAGGTCGTCATCGACCGACTGGTAGCCAAGGGCGATGACTCTGGCGCTAAACGTCGGCTAACCGACTCGGTGGAGACCGCGCTCGGTCTGGCCTCCGGGGTCCTTATCGTTGATTTTGTGGACTTGGACCCCAAGGACGCGGGTCGCGAACGTCGGTACTCGGAGAGGATGGCCTGCCCCAACGAGCACCCGCTGGCCATGGACGAGATCGAGCCTCGTTCTTTCTCTTTCAACTCACCGTTTGGTGCCTGTACCAAGTGCACCGGTCTGGGCGTCGAACTCGAGGTGGACCCGGACCTGTTGATCCCCAACGAGGATCTGTCGATCAGCCAGGGCGCCATTGCGCCCTGGGCTCAGGGATCAGGTTCTGCGGAGTACTTCCTGCGGCTGCTGGCCGCCCTCGGTGAGGATCTGAAGTTCTCCCTGGACATGCCGTGGAATTCTTTGCCGGACCGGGCCCGCGAGGCGATCATGCACGGTCAGGACTACAAGGTCCACGTCAAGTACCGCAACCGTTTTGGCCGGGACCGTTCCTACACCACCGGATTCGAGGGCGTGGTGCCGTTCGTCAAACGGCGGCACTCCGAGACGGACTCCGAGTGGTCGCGTGAACGGTATGAGGGCTACATGCGCGAGGTGCCGTGCCCGCAGTGCGATGGGGCACGGCTCAAGCCCGAGTCGCTGGCCGTTCTGGTCGGAGGTCAGAGTATTTCCCAGATCTGTGCCCTCGCGATCGCCGACTGCGCCAAGTTCCTGGCCGAGGTCGACTTCTCCTCGCGTGAGCGTCAGATCGCTGAGCGGGTCATCAAGGAGATCGAGGCTCGTCTGGGCTTCCTGCTCGACGTCGGTCTTGACTACCTCTCGCTGGACCGTCCGGCCGGCACCTTGTCCGGTGGCGAGGCGCAACGTATCCGGCTGGCAACGCAGATCGGCTCCGGGCTGGTCGGCGTTCTCTACGTCCTGGACGAGCCTTCGATCGGTCTGCATCAGCGTGACAACCACCGGCTGATCGAGACGCTGACCCGACTTCGGGACCTGGGCAACACCGTCATTGTCGTTGAGCATGACCAGGACACCATCAGCATCGCCGACTGGGTGGTGGACATCGGCCCGGGGGCTGGGGAGCACGGTGGCAACGTCGTCCACTCAGGCTCGGTCGCGGACCTGCTGCAGCATCCCGACTCCATCACCGGTGCGTATCTTTCGGGTCGCCAAGAGATCGCTATCCCGGCGGTCAGGCGCCCGCAGGACGGGCGGGTGGTCACGGTGGTCGGGGCTCGCGAACACAACCTCTACGACGTGGATGTCAGTTTTCCGCTGAACAACCTCGTTGCGGTCACAGGGGTTTCGGGTTCCGGAAAGTCGACGCTGGTCAACGACATCCTCTACATGGTTCTTGCCAACAAGCTCAACGGCGCTCGGCAGGTGCCGGGTCGGCACAAGACCGTCGAGGGTCTGGAGCACCTGGACAAGGTCGTACACGTCGACCAGGGGCCGATCGGGCGGACCCCGCGCAGCAACCCCGCAACATACACCGGGGTCTTCAACCACATGCGCAAACTGTTCGCAGAGACGACCGAGGCTAAGATTCGCGGCTACCTGCCCGGACGTTTCTCTTTCAACATCAAGGGTGGTCGGTGCGACAACTGCTCCGGCGACGGCACGATCAAGATTGAGATGAACTTCCTTCCTGATGTCTATGTGCCGTGTGAGGTCTGCCACGGCGCGCGCTACAACCGTGAGACGCTCGAGGTGCACTTCAAGGGCAAGACCATCGCCGACGTCCTGGATATGCCGATCGAAGAGGCGTCGGAGTTCTTCGAAGCGGTTCCAGCCATCTCGCGCCACCTGCGAACGCTGGTGGACGTTGGCCTCGGTTATGTCAGACTCGGCCAGCCCGCACCCACGCTCTCCGGCGGAGAGGCTCAGCGCGTCAAGCTCTCGACCGAACTACAGAAGCGCTCGACAGGCCGGACGATCTACGTCCTAGACGAGCCGACCACAGGCCTGCAC
>PMJN01000300.1:9924-14804 GCA_003157445.1 Micrococcales bacterium | reverse complement strand
CCGCCCACGCCAACTGCCCAGCTAGCCGAACCGACCAACTGCTGGTGCAATCAGCGGTCAACCTTGTGTGTGGCGGTCTTGGCGGCCGAGGTTGCCGTCTTACGAGCGCTGGCAGCAACCGACCTGGCCGCGCGCTCGCTCGATGCGGCGCTCTTCTTGGCGGTCGCAACAGTGCCCTCGGCGGCCTTGTGGGTTGTGGAAGCAGTCTTACCCGCACTGCGGCCGGTGGCCTTGACATCCTCATGGACGGAGGCGGCAACCGAGCCCGCCTCACTGCGACCGGTAGCCAGCGTGACCCTGGCGGCGCGCTGAGTGTCCAGTGCGGCGTTGCGCACGGTCGTCACGGCACCCTTGCCAAGGGACACGGTGTTGCCGGCCTGGGCAAAGAGGTCCTTGGTGGACTTCTGGTTGCGGATCCGCTTAACCAGCTTCTCTCCGCGTACTGCGAGGTCGGAGTAGGTCTCCCGAGCCTTGCCAGCAGCCTGGACGGTCTGGTCCCGGACCTGGGCTGGGATCTGCTGAACTTGCTCGGCGGTCTTCTCGAAACGCTTGACAGCCCTGTCCTGAATCACTCGAACGTCGAGGTCCAGGTGCACGGCCCCTGCGCGAGTGCGAGCTTCGCGAAGCCTCTCGACGGCCAGGTCTGTGGCGCCGACGGCTGCGTAGACGGGGGTGGTGTCGGTGATGTTCTTTCGGATGTCTTTGACCAGGGTCATGACTTCACTCCTTGTTTGATGACTGCGGGCTCTGCTTCTGTGCTGCGCTCTTCTTCTGTGCTGCGCTCTGTGCGTTCTGTTCTGGGCTCTGTGCGCGACGCGGCTTAGACGGTCTCCTGGGCTTGGTGGCCGTCGTGGCCGTCGTGGCCGTCGTGGCCGTCGTGGGCTTGAACACCCTGGAAGCCTTATTGGCCGCTGGCTCACCGACCAAGGATTCGTAGACGTCCAACAAGACGGCGCGCTGTCGGTCGTTCAGCTTGGGGTCAGCCAGGATCGCGTCCGTGACGTCAAAGACCGGGACCTTACCGGGGCCGGGGTGCTCATCAAGAATCCCGGCGCGGACGTAGAGGGACTCGGCCGAGATCCGCAGGGCCTTGGCCAGCGACTGCAGGATCTCTGCGCTCGGCTTCTTCAGGCCCCGCTCGATCTGGGAGATGTAAGGGTTGCTGATCCCTGCCACCTCGGACAGTTGCCTCAACGAGAGCTGCGCCGACTGGCGTTGCTCGCGCAGGTACTCGCCAAGATCGTGGACGGATATCGGGGTGAACTTCGACATGACTCCATTATGCTAACTTCAGTTAGCATAATGCAAGCCATAGCAAGCAGTGGCTTCTCGACGCATCGCGTGCTGGGCGGGGCGCACTGTGGCGCTCGATCTGCTCAGGCGCTGCGCCGTTCCTTGATCGACAACAGGGTGCGCACCTCGTCGGTGGTCAGCGGCGGGCGCTGCATCAGCCGGGCCAGATCCGCCGCCCGCGACACGAGCTCGTCATTGCGCTGAACCGGCTGTCCCTTGGCGAAGACCAGGTTGTCCTCCATGCCGACCCGCAAGTGCCCGCCGGATGCCAGCGCCACTGCCGCGATCGGAAGGTGGCTGCGACCCACGCCCGTCGCAGCCCAGGAGGTCACCTCCTCCGGCAGAGCCTGTATGCCGGCCAGCAACGCGGCCGGGGTGCCCGGCATACCGCCAGGGACGCCGGTGATGAAGTCGACGTGCACCTTGCCCCCGAAGGGCAGCCCAAAGGTATCGATCAGTCGTCGCAGCGCCGCCACGTGCCCCAGGTCGAACAGCTCGAACTCCGGAACGATCTCACGCTCTTGGGCCTGACGGTAGAGCTGGACCATGAACGGGTAGGGGTTCAGGAAGACGTCGTCGCCGAAGTTGGTGGTGCCACACGTCAGGCTGCAGGAGTCAGGCTCGGCCTCCAGGACCGTCAGGCGCTTCTCAAGCGGATCGTGAACGTTGCCACCGGTGGAGAGCTGGATGACCAACGACGTCCGCTCGCGCACGGCCTGGACGGTCTCGCGCAGAAGAACAGGATCCAGGCTGGGCCGGTGGTCCGCGTCCCGGATGTGAATATGGATCACTGAGGCGCCAGCCGCCTGGCACGCGACGGCGGTATCGACAAGCTCGGCCAACGTCGTCGGCAGCTGGGGACAGTGGCTCTTGGCGGTCTCGGCTCCGGTAGGAGCGACAGTGATGAGAGTCCCCGTAGTAGGGGCCGTGGCCCGCGTGATCCGGGTAGAATAGTTGCTCATACCTGACATAGTGTCAGCGGCCAGATGGCGTCAAAGCCCTGGCTGTCATAGCCGGGGCCGGGGCCTGCTGCAGTATCGTTTGCCTACCGGGCAAGACCACGCATCTGTGGGGGAGAGAGTAGAACGTCTTGGAGCTCAAAGACTATATCCGCGTCATCCGGAAACGCTGGCAGATCATTGTGGCCGTCACTCTTGTGGTCCTGGCTGGCGCCGCTTTGGCAACCGCTCTGAGCCCCAAGGTCTACGAGGCCCAGACACAGCTCTTCGTCTCGACCGCAGGTAGCAGTGACAGCTCGGCACTGTTGTCTGGCAGCAACTTCACCCAGGAACGAGTCATCTCCTACGCGGATGTCATCACGACGCCCAACGTCCTTGACCCGGTGATCAAGACCCTCCACCTCAACACCACCGCGGCAAGCCTCGGAACCCAGATCACCGCCACAGTGCCGCTTAACACTGTTCTGATCCAGGTCGCCGTCCGCAACACCAACCCACGGGTGGCCGCTGAGGTCGCCGACGCTGTCGGCACACAGTTCACCCAGACGGTGGCCCAACTGGAGAGCGTCAACAAGGGCCAGTCCAGCCCGGTGAAGGTAACCGTCGTGAGCGCCCCTACGGTGCCCACCTCGCCCGTCAGCCCCCAGCCGATACGCAACCTGGGGCTGGGCGTGGTGCTAGGCCTACTGCTCGGCCTCGGCCTGGCACTCCTGCGGGATCTGCTCGACACGACCATCAAGAGCGAGAGGGACTGCTCGGTAGTCACCGACACCACAGTCATCGGCGGCATCGCCTTCGACCCAGATGCCTCAAAGAACCCGCTCATCGTCCAGGCTGACCCACATAGCCCCCGGGCGGAGGCTTTTCGCACGCTGCGAACGAACCTGCAGTTCGTGGACGCGGCCAACCACCCGCGCTCCCTGGTCTTCACCTCATCGGTTCCCGGTGAAGGCAAGACGACGACGACCGCAAACCTCGCAATCACGATGGCTGCCGGCGGCGCCCGGGTCTGCATCGTGGAGGGTGACCTTCGTCGCCCCCGGCTGTTGGAGTACATGGGAATGGATGGCTCTGTTGGCCTGACAAACGTCCTGATCGGCCAGGCGCATCTCGGCGAGGTACTTCAGCAGTTCGCCGAAAGCAACGTCTACGTAATCGGCGCGGGCTCCATTCCGCCCAACCCCAGCGAGCTACTCGGCTCGGCCGCGATGATCGAAACCCTGCATGAGCTCGAGTCCCGCTTTGATGTCGTGATCATCGACACCCCTCCGTTGCTGCCAGTGACCGACGCTGCGGTGCTGAGCACCATCGCCGGCGGGACCGTCGTAGTGGTCGGAGCAGGACGGGTGGACCGTGACCATCTGGCCAGGTCGCTGCAGACCCTGGAGACCGTCAAGGGTCGTGTCCTGGGCCTAGTACTCAATCTGGTCCCGATCAAGGGCACCGACGCCTACTACAACTACCGCGACGGGTATGGCCCCGAGTCAGCAGACACCAAGTCACAACGCGCGAAGGAGAGGGCCAAAGCGACTTCCTGACCGCAGCCTCCTGACTTGGACACGAGTTCTAACGCTGAACGATCTCCTCCTGGCTGGCACTGACCCCGGCCGCCGTGCACACGGCATCCAGAGCAGTATTGCGCTTGATGACGGCCAGAGCGATCGGGCCCAACTCATGATGACGCGCCACCGACGTCAGGCGACCCACCACCTTGCCATCAGCCTCAACCTCGACGCCGCGACCGGGCAACGTGTGACCGGAACCGTCCAGATGCAGGAAGACCAGCCGGCGCGGTGGGCGCCCAAGATTGTGAACGCGAGCCACGGTCTCCTGCCCGCGATAGCACCCCTTGTGCAGGTGCACAGCGGTGCGCAGCCAGTCGACCTCGTGCGGGATCGTGCGCTGGTCGGTCTCAAAGCCCTGGCGCGGACGCCAGGAAGCAACCCGAAGGGCCTCGGCAGCCCACATTCCCGCCAACGGTCTGTCCGCCAGCACAGCGTCCAGCCGATCCCGGCTCACGATCAGCTCACGCCAGGGTCGTCCGACTCCTGGATGCTTAGCGACGTCCAGCACTGCGCTGTACGCGACAGTGTCACCGACCAGGAACGGCCAGGGGTCACTCCAGGCCATAGGCTCGCCCGCGGTGGACTCCGAGCGCACCGGCTCACCGATGACGGCGAAGTCGGGGCTGACATCCCGGACCTGCACGCGCAGCATGAAACGCATCGAGTCCAGCCAGGAAACAAGCACCGCTGCGGTGCCGGGTTCGACGCTGACCCAAGTGGTCTGGCCGTCGTCTACCAGATGCAGGTCATGCTCAATGTGCCCCTTCGGACTAAGGACCAGTGTCTCAGCAGAGGTACGCGGAGCCAGCCCGGTCAGCATCTGGGTGGTGATCGAGTGCAGCCAGGAGAGGCGGTCCGGTCCGGTGATCGTCACGACCCCCCGGTGGGACAGGTCAACCGCCGCCAGACCCTCGGCCAGAAGCCGCTGCTCGCGCAAGGGATCGCCGTAGTGGGCAGCAACCGCGGCGTCAACGCCCTCACCGGCCACGGCCCCGGGCCGGCTGAGCAAGGGACTGGACCGGACAGCCGCCGGGGTGCGGTCGGGCACGAGGGTCGGATCGAG
>PMJN01000300.1:0-9897 GCA_003157445.1 Micrococcales bacterium | reverse complement strand
GCAGACCAGGTGTAGGTGGTCGGCGTGATCGGAGAGGTGGTAGGTCGGTGAGCGGTGGTCAAGATGGGTATGGGAGACCACTCCCACCTCCTCGAGCGCCTCGAGGTTGCGGTAGATCGTGGACAGCGACAAAGTCGGCCCACCGTCTCGGGCGACGGCTGCGGCAAGTCCATCCGGCGTGGCATGACCAAGGCCATGGACCGCATCGATGATTCGCTCCCGCTGCCGGGTCAGTCGCATGCCCTTGGCCCTGAGCCTCTCGCCAAGGTCCCTCATACACCCGAGCCTACCCGCGGCTCGTCGCACGTCCCGAACTGAGTCCAACCAATCTGAGCTTGAAGTCTGAAAGGACGTATACTAAACATACATCGGGGATTGTCAGGCATTGGCTTGGAGTCTAGAATATGGGCAGCGGGGGCACACAATGCCTGCTACATTTTGAGTCCATTTGTACGATTTGCGCACTTATTCAGGGATTTGCGCACTTATTCAGGGAGAATCATGTCAGCCACTAAGCGTCTTCGTGGGCCTCTTATCGTAATACTTGGCGCACTCATGGCCGTGTTGACGTTCGCAGGACCAGCGAGCGCGGTCGGTCCCTACCCGCCGTCTCCGGGTGTCCAGGTCCTGGGAACCAGCGCGAGCACTGGAACTGGAACAAACGCCAGCGGTACCACCACAAGCGCCAGCGGTACCACCACAAGCGCCAGTGGTGCAACCGCGACTGGCGGATTGGCTTTCACCGGCACAAACGCTATCGGCATCGGCGCACTCGGCGGCCTGCTCCTGGTCGGCGGTGGCGCAATGGTGCTCGTCGGCAAGCGTCGCAAGGTCAACTCCTAACACCTGCCGCACAGCGAGAAGGGCCGGTCCGCCTCACACGACCGGCCCTTTTTCGTGGCCTCAGCACGATTAGAGAGCAATCATGATTGAATCCGCAGAGCGTGAATAAACCCTCAGACGTCAGTGAACAAGGGCCGATCAGTGTGCCGGATCGCGCCTGGGCTCGTCGTAGACGAATCGGCTTCGCGATGATCACAGCCGGTGGTGTGCTGCTTCTTGGGGGCCTCTGGCTCGGCGTCACCGCCCTGATGGCCCGCAGCGAGCTCAACCAGGTCCGCGCCGAAGCCCGCACGCTGAGCACCCAGCTGTCGGCGAGCAACTGGTCGGCGGGACGGACCACCGCCGCGGCTCTGGCGACCCATGCCCATCGTGCCAACCAGCTGACCTCCGGTCCGTTATGGGCCCTGGCCGCCGCCCTGCCCTCCGGCGGCGAACCGCTGAAGACCGTCCGCGGGCTCACCGCAGGAGCCGACGCGATTGGTCGCGACGCGCTCCCGCAGCTCGTCAGTGCCGCCCAGGGCCTCAACCCGCGCACCCTGCGCCAGCCCGACGGCAGCATCGACCTGGCACGCATCACGGCCGCCGCCCCGGCTATCAACTCCGCATCGGCGCTCGTGGCTCAGACCACCAAGACCATCAGTGCACTTCCCGCCCACACCTGGCTGAGCTCAATCGACTCCTCCTACGCCGGCGCGCTACGCCAGGTCAGCGACCTTGACAACACCCTGACCTCGGCCGACCTCGCCGTGCGGGTCCTGCCGACGATGCTCGGCCAAAATGGCCCTCAGCGCTACTTCCTGGCTTTTCAGAACGAAGCCGAATCCCGTGGTACCGGCGGGTTGCCGGGCGCCTTCGCAATCATCGAGGCCAACGATGGCAAGCTCCAGTTCACCCGCATGGAAAGCGACACGACGCTGGAAGGAGTCGCCGCCAACGTGGACTTCGGCCCTGACTACCACCACCTCTACGACGCGGCCGGCACGACCACCCTTTACGGCAACGGCAACCTGAGTCCCAACTTTCCCTACGCCGCGCAGATCTGGGCGTCCATGTGGAAGAACTACAGCGGTCAGAAGGTCGACGGAGTCATCGCCGTGGACCCCACCGCCCTCGGCTACCTCTTAGCCGTGACCGGGCCAGCCACGCTGCCGGACAAGTCACAGGTCAACGCCGGCAACGCCGTCGCGCTGACCCAGGCCACCAACTACGCCATGTTCCCAGGCAGCAGCGGTGCTGACAATACGCAACGAAAGGCCTACCTGCTCGAAGTCGCCTCCGCCGCCAGCAAGAAGATCATCGACACGCACAGCCAACCCACAGCGCTACTGCGAGCCGCCGGACAGGCCGCAAGTGAACGACGGTTCCTGGTCTGGAGCGCCGACCCGGCCATCCAGGCAGAGCTGGCACAGACCTCTCTGGCCGGCATCATCCCAGTTACCACCGCGCCATATGTCGGCATGTCCATCGTCAACGCCGGCGGCAACAAGCTCGACTACTACCTCGATCGCTCCCTCACCTGGCAGGCCACCGGCTGCGGACCCACCCGGGCCAGCACGGTGACGATCACCTTGACCAACAACGCGCCGGCTGCTGGCCTGCCCCCCATCGTCACAGGCCGAGAAGACAGCCACTCCTACCCGATCAAGGTCGGCGACAACCGCCTGGAGGTGAGCTACTTGGCCACCCAGGGGGCGGTGTTGCACAGCGTGACGGTCGCCGGCCGGCCCGGCACGGGCCGCATCGGTGTCGAACGCGGGCACCCGGTATACATGATCGACGTAGAACTGCCTCGCGGCACCTCACGCACCGTCGTGCTGCATCTGAGCGAGCCCACCAGCGCTGCAACACCGATCGTGCTGCGCCAACCCCTGGTGCGTCCGCTACAGGTCACGCTCAAGGACGCCGTCTGCAGCTAAGCCTCTGGCGCATGAAATACCTGGATCGACCAGGGAAGACAAGAAACGCGCGTCCGGGCGAATTTCCTAGGAACTCTCCACCCTGCGTTTATGTTCTGAAATACTCCCTCGAGCGAAATGTCGAAAAGCATGGCTCAGCAAAGCACCCAAAAACATCCACATTCATGACCGGAAAGCGATCCCTCACGAAGCTTTCCAGGTAACCAAGTCATCGGTGGAACGCATCGTGACGTTGCCAATGGCCAGCCAGCCACCGCCCTTTATCAGGGACAGGGCGATCTGACCTGGGCCTGCGGGGATCGACGCTTTGACGCACGAGGTTGCCACCCGATGATCGATCCGCAGGATCTGAACACCCGTACAGTCTGGGGCGCCCAGGCGTGCAACGTACGTCTGGGCGGGATTATCTGTCGGCACAGCCAAGGCAACCGCCCCGGCCACCTTGCCCACCTCGGGCCAGGTCACACCGTTATCGGTCGTTGACCGGACCAAACCGTCTGCACACAGCACCCGAGACAAACCCCCGGTGAGAACGGCCAGGTCCACAACGGCGCCCTTGCCGCACGGCTGAGACACGGCAGAGCCCGGAGCCCGCACCACCAAAGGGTTCTTGGGATCCCTGAACCACGCGCTACCGACAACCCCGCCCCCCACCCAAGTGCCACCACCGTCGTTGGTGGCCTCGAGCTCAGTGACGCAGCTCGCGTCGGCACCGATGACGAACGCAGCCTGATTGTCCGTTGGACGCACCCGTACGATCCGACGCAGGTTCGCATTGCCCTTGGCCCAGGTCTTGCCGCCATCAACGGTAGTCCACAGGGTCGCGCCCCCTGCCGAACACGAACCGGCAGCTACGCGCCAGGCACGATTGTTGTCCAGGGCCACGATCATGGTCTGCAGCGGAGCCGTCGCTGGGGTCACGGACTGCGTTGGCGACGGACTGCCCGAAGCAACGGTTGACTCCAAGGACGGATACGCAGAACTGACCGGGCTCGTGTCGATGCCGTTGCTGTGGGTGGAGCGCAGCGCTGCGTTAACGAGTACGACATCGAGGACTGCCAGCGCCAGCAGGCCAGCGGTGCCAACGCGGGACCTGAGGTGCCAGGCTGCCATGTCAGGCCCCCAGGGTACGGACGACAGCGGGCAAGGAATCGACAACTTGTAGGGCCATGATGGCGAATACCTCGTCCTCGCGCCGGTAAGGGTCAACGATATCGGCCAGGTCAGGGGCGAGTGGGGGTTTAAGACCCCGGCTGGCAGCGGCCTTCTCGGTGACCAGCTGGACCCAGCCACGCGAAGTTTTGCAGGCCGGAGGGGCACTGAGTCCGTCGAACCCATCGACGAGATCGGCAAAGTCACGGAAAGTGAATACTCGTCGCAAAGACGTGGGTGACATCAGGGCCACCTTGCCTCGGTGCGCGCGGGTAGCGGTGAGCACCAGGTCGGACTCGGCGATGAGAGCAGGGGTGAGCTCTCGCGCGCGAAAGCCCGACGGGTCGCCGCCGTGCGCCTCCAGCTGCGCGGCTGCCTGCGGGGCCATGGTCGATCCGACCAGAGCGGCCGTGCCTGCACTGCCCACGATGACTGCCGCCTCTGATCCGAGTCGGCGTTCGTCCAGTTCTCGCTGCAAGAGTCGTTCGATGAACGGGGACCGGCAGATGTTGCCGGTGCACACGATCAGAATCCTTGCCTCATCCCCCATGGTCGGTCCCTCAACCCACACGCTTGAGCTGGGCCGAGACATGACTCTGCAGACCTTGGCCGACCGCAGCCATGTCCATAGCCCAGAAGAGCTGAGAGTCCGCCAGACCGTACATTCGCGACCCGGCGTTGTACTCCTTGGCCGCCGGACTGCGCAGCACACCATCGGTGCGCAGATTCAGAACAGGCTTGGCAGGGTCGCGATGACCCACGTACATCTCCACGATGCCGCTCGGATGGGTCAACAGCAGCTCGATCTCGCCGTCCTCAAGGACCCGCCAGAAACCGAGCTCAGCAGCCAGCGGACGCAGCTTCTCTCCGGCCTCATCCAGCAGCCAGCTCCGGCTCTGCCACTCTAGGAACGGGCGTCCGTCGTGAGAGCAGACGATCTCTTGGCCGAAATGAGCTGACTCAATAGTGGGGTACCCCAAGACGCCGGCACCCTCCCAGCGTCCGACCAGCCATGCAAGCGGCGCCAGCACCGGTGACAAGTTAACGTCCAGTTCGAAAGTCATGTCAGCAAGGGCTGCTTTTCTGGGTGACGAGGACGGTTTCCACCGACTGATCGTAGCCTTTCCCCATGTCGTCGAATTCGCCTCGCCTGATCATCAAGCTCACGACCGGAATCGAGTCCCCCGAGACGCTGTCCCAGGCTTTCACTGTTGGCGCTACGGCTGTGGCAAGCGGGGTGTTGGTCAGCCTCTGGCTCACCGGGGAGTCCGCCTGGCTGGCGGTTCCGGGCCGAGCCGAGCAGTTCTCGCTTCCACACGCTGCCGCACTCAGTGACCTGCGCGATGCGGTATTGGCCGCCGGACGCCTGACAGTGTGCAGCCAGTGCGCAGCACGGCGCAACCTCACCGAGGCCGATCTGCTGCCGGGAACACTGATCCGAGGCTCGGCAGCGTTTGTCGAGGAGATCCTGCAAGACGGCGCCCAGGCACTCGTGTACTGAGCACCTCGGCCTGCGCAGGCCCCAACCAGCCCTAAGGACGGGCCGTCAGGGGATCAGGAGGCGGCCCACGACATAGACGACCACGCCACCGGTCAACACAGAAGCGGACGCGCTGACCAGCTGCGAACGCGCACCGCTGATCGCCGGCAGGGTCGCCAATACGCGTCGAACAGCATGACTGACGCCGGCCGACAGCACCCCCAGCAGAGCGGCCGCCCCCCAGCCCACGGCGCCCAGCCCGTGGCCGATCAGGATCGCCGCAAAACCGCCGACCAGCATCCCCAGGGGCAGTAGCCAGGCGTTGAACCGCCGAGAGCCGCCAGCCAGATCGGTCAACGCTGACACAGCCATCGCCGCAGCGGCAATGGCTAACACCCACGGGCCATGTTCACTGCGGGACAGTGCTATCAAGCTGGCCCCGGAGACAACGATGGCGATCGCAGTGATGGTCGCGGAGATGGACTCAACCAGGCGCGGGCGACCGTCCCTGCGAGCGAGCTGGTGGCCGAACGCAACGATCATGGAACCGGCCAGTGCTGCTGGCATCCACGCCAGGAAGGGGTCCTGGCTGGTTGCCAGCGCCGTCCCGATCGCTCCCGCAGAGCCCACAGCCAGCACCAGCGTGGTACCCCGGGGGCTGGGCAACCCGAGAAGACCCGCCCAGCCCCAGGCGATGATGCCCGCACACAGAGCCACCGTCAGAGCCACCATCGGTGGCCCGGCGAACGCTGTGAAGGTCAACAGAGCTGCAAGGGCGACAACGGCGAGCGTGACCAGGGGCTGCATAGGCACCTCGGGAACCGGCAAGGTGATCGGCCCAGCGGCCGCGCGTGCCAGTGCTCGGGCCAACACGCGGGTCAGCGGAGGAGGGTCGGGTGGGGCATCGGTCACGTGTGGCATTCTCCCATCACCGCCCGGCGAAGGGGGGCAGCGCTTCTGTGGTGGCCTCGGACAACGGCTGGGAGGCGGCCACCAGGCTCCCATACGCCAAGACTGGTGGACACCGAAACAACGATTTGAAAGCCGGTGCGTGCGCCGGCAGCCGTCTCCGCATCGTTGCCCACATCGTGACTAGGGAGGTGCTCACCGTCGCGCCCCGCCGCCACCGGGTATCGGATCGTGACGACCGCGTCACGGCTCTGGCCGCCACCAGTGGTCATACTGGCATCTCCTCTGGGGGTCTCATGAGGCGAAAGAACACCCCAAACCGCTGGACACTGACCTATTGTGCCAAGGGTGGCCCACCTGCTCTTGCTCACCAACACTCTGGCACCCAGCGCCGAGGTGCTGCCCGCGCTGTCTCTGCTCAGCCACCGCGTGCACATCGTGGCCGCCGAGCCTGCTGCCCTGATCGACAGCCCGAGCGCCGATGTCGTGCTGGTGGACGCGCGTCGTGAGCTCGCCGCGGGCCGGTCCCTGTGCCGGATGCTGCGCACCACCGGCCTCTCAGTGCCGTTGCTGGCGATCCTGACCGAGGGTGGCCTGGCGGGGCTCACGGCGGAGTGGGGTGTCGATGACGTCGTCCTGGAGACGGCCGGACCCGCAGAGGTCGAGGCTCGCCTGCGTCTGGCCATGGGGTCAGTGGCCCTGCCCAGTGGCGACGACCCGACCGACGGTCAGATCACTGCGGGTGACCTTGTCATCGACGAGAACAGCTACTCGGCGCGGGTCGGCGGGCGACTGCTCGACCTGACCTACAAGGAGTTCGAGCTGATCAAGCACCTTGCACAACACCCCGGTCGGGTCTTCACCAGAGCACAGCTACTCCAGGAGGTGTGGGGCTATGACTACTTCGGCGGGACCCGCACCGTGGACGTCCATGTTCGACGTCTGCGGGCCAAACTGGGTCTGGAGCACGAAGTGCTCATCGGGACCGTGCGCAATGTCGGCTACCGCTTCGTACCCGAGCCACCGCCGGGCTCAAGCCAGTCCCTGGCAGAGGCCTGAGACGTCGACATGGTGATCGTGCGGGTCAACAACATGGAACGACCCACCCCTGGGCAGCTGTCCGCGGTCCTCGGGTTGGTCAAGTCAGCTACCCACGTGGATGGGATTGGGCCACTGTCGGAGCAAGCACTGTTGGCCGCGCGCAGCGGCCAGCCGACCAGCTCAGAGTCCGCCACAAGTTCTGCGCACCTCCTGGCCTACGTCGGCGCGCACCTTGCGGGCTACGCCCACCTCGAGCAAGGGATGGCTGGCGAGGCGGCCACCGCGGAAGTTGTGGTCGACCCGTCATCTCGGCGACAGGGTGTCGGGACGTCACTGATCCGCGCGCTGCAAGAGGCCACGGCACCCCGGGCCGACACGCTGCGGCTCTGGTCGCACGGCGACCTCGAGGAAGCCCGCGCTTTCGCCCAGGGCGCCGGCTACTCGGCTGTGCGTGAGCTCTGGCAGATGCGCCGGCCTCTGCGATCCGAGGTCGCCGCGCTTCCCACCGTCCTGGTCCCCGAGGGTTTCAGGACGCGGCACTTCGTCATCGGCCAGGACGAGGAAGCCTGGTTGCACGTCAACGCCACGGCGTTCGCACACCACCTCGAGCAGGGCCGGATGACTCGGCACGACCTTGACCGCAGAATCGCCGAGCCCTGGTTCGACACATGCGGGTTCATTCTCATCGAGGACATGCGTGCCCTGGTGCCGGTGCTTGCAGCATCGCACTGGACCAAGGTCACCGCGGCCGAAGACCCGACGACCCGCCCAACCCAAGGCGAGGTCTATGTGGTCGCCGTGGACCCGGCATACCAAGGGATGGGCCTTGGCCGGACAGTAACCGTGCTGGGGCTCGCCTACCTGCGCCAGCAGGGCCTGACCGAAGCCATGTTGTATGTCGATGCCGACAACCGGGCGGCCGTGGCGACATATGCCCGACTGGACTTCGTTCGCTATGGCGTGGATATCATGTATGCACGCACTGTAAATACACAGGTGTGAGGATGGGGACATGAGCGCACGTACAACCGGGGCTCAGCACGCCGTCGAGCCAGTCGAAGCCGTCCCGCCCGCGTCGACAGACCCAGAGCTCCCCTCCGTTATCAATGCGCGCCCGCGGTCCTCGAACGGTCAGTTCATCCGCGTCGTGCGGGCCGACAACCCGCCGCTCGACCCCGAGTCACTTCCCGAGGACCGCTTCCTGGAGCGCGAGATCTCCTGGCTGCAGTTCAACGAGCGCGTTCTGCAGCTGGCCGCCGACACTTCAGTGCCGCTGCTTGAGCGAGCCCGCTATCTGTCGATCTTCGCCAGCAACCTCGACGAGTACTTCATGGTCCGCGTGGCAGGCCTCAAACGCCGAATCGCGACCGGCCTGGCCGTGCGCTCCGCCTCAGGTCTGGAACCGCGTGAGGTCTTCGACGAGATCTCGTCTGTGGCCCACAAGCTGATGGCCATCCATGCGAGCTTGTTCGAGAACCAGGTGCGCCCGGCCCTGATCACCGAGGGCATCACCATCATGCGTTGGGATGAGCTCAGCGACGGGGAGCAGCAGGGCCTGCACGGGATGTTCCGGGACCAGGTCTTCCCTGTGCTCACCCCCCTGGCCGTTGACCCAGCCCACCCGTTCCCCTACATCTCTGGGCTTTCTCTCAACCTTGCCGTCCTGCTGGTCAACCCCAAGACGGGCGTCGAGCACTTCGCCCGAGTCAAGGTGCCCAGACTGCTACCCCGCTTCGTGCAGATCCAGCCGCCTGAGCCAATGGCAGCCCATCCCCTCACAGCACGCTTCGTTGCCCTCGAGGACATCATCGCCGCGCACCTGGACCTGCTGTTCCCAGGGATGGACGTCAGTGAACACTTCACCTTCAGGGTCACCCGCAACGAGGACCTAGAGGTCGAAGAGGACGACGTCGAGAACCTGCTCGCGGCATTGGAGAAGGAGCTCACAAGGCGTCGCTTCGGACCGCCGGTGCGACTCGAGGTCGCCAACGACATGAACGAACATGTGATGGACCTACTCGGGCGCGAACTGGGCGTGGAACCCAGCGAGGTCTATCGGCTGCCAACTCCGCTGGACCTGCGAGGCCTGGACGTGGTTGCCGACCTCGAGCGATCGGAACTTCGCTACCCCGCGTTCGTGCCCAGGACCCATCCTGATCTGGCTCCGGTCGAGAGCTCACAGGCCAGCGACATCTTGGCTTCCATCCGGACCAAGGACATCCTGCTCCAGCACCCCTACGACTCCTTCTCCACGTCGGTACAAGCATTCATCGAGCAGGCGGCAGCAGACCCCAAGGTCTTGGCCATCAAGCAGACGCTCTACCGCACCAGCGGCGACTCACCGATCGTGGACGCCCTGATCGATGCGGCAGAGGCCGGCAAACAGGTGCTGGCCGTGGTCGAGATCAAGGCTCGCTTCGACGAACAGGCCAACATCTCGTGGGCCCGCCAGCTTGAGCACGCCGGCGTCCATGTGGTCTATGGCGTCGTCGGACTCAAGACCCACGCCAAGCTCTCCCTTGTCGTGCGTCAGGAGGCTGAGGGGCTGCGCCGCTA
>PMJN01000148.1 GCA_003157445.1 Micrococcales bacterium | reverse complement strand
ACATCGTTGCATTCGCGCGAAGGCATCGTCTCAGCAGGGGATCTTTGCGAAGACCATCAGTTGCCTTGCACTTTGAGCTTTGTATGCCAGGTCCGTGAATTCGACGCAGGAATGCCATGTTTGGGCATTCCTGCCTAGGTGAACCTAGTTGACCGCCAGAATTGTAGGAAGAGCAGATGAACGTCGCGGGCCAAGGAGCGGCTGGCGCGCGGCTCAAGTTCGTAGTGGTGCCAGGCGTTTTTGGTAGCGTCGTCGGGGTGTCTAGCTAGTCACCCCGTTTCTTCGCTGTTTGACCGTCGGACTGTCGTCTTCACTGCTCACTGCGCCGAGAGCGCCTACCTGCGGGAGCGGATCTTGGCGCACGTGCTGAACGAGAGTGCGATCCCGATCAATCCATGCATGGTTGGCGGCTACTTCCTCTACGGCCTCGTCGATAAGACGCTGTGCGTCGAGCAAACAACCTGCTTATGCGCTCGGACGAGCTGTAGGTTTTCGGTCCGACCAGCGACGGCGTCGATGTCGAGGTGAGCTGGGCGCAGCAGAACAACATTGCCGTGCGGTGGTTCGATCTTGATCACTACGGCGAGGCCATCACATCACTCACCGCTCGACCCGGCTCCAACTAATCCTCCTGCACCCGGGAAAGCCGCCCACGCTGGAACACTCTTCCGCGCCTTCTCCACCCTGGCGATCCTCGGTGGGCACGCCTCGCTGCCGGGGCGAAGTCCAGGGAAGACCGGTGACCGGTGACCGGTGGCGGACGAGAAACAAACACACCAACGCAAATAAGAGCGGATGTCCGGGGATCAGCCCTCGAACATGTGCCGACATGCCTCCATGCCGTCGACCGCGACGTCCGAGTGCAGGGCACCCTCCCAGTGGGAACGATTGAGGCGAAGCCGCTCGGAGACCAAGACCTCGGATCCGCGGGCATCGCGCGAGACGCCCTGCGAGGCGTGGTTGTCCTGAAACACCTCGGTCACTACCCCCTCAGCAGCGAGGTGATCAAACGCCAGGGTGAGCAGACCGAGCCGGGCCTCTGTACCAAGGCCCGTGCGATGATGGCGCAGGCCGAGCCACGATGAGGTGGTCACTTCTCGGGCGACCGGGAAGTCTCGTGCCCGCAGCGTGACCACGCCGACGGGCTCATCGTTGGAACCGAAGGCCCCCAGTACGAGCCTCCAGTTGTCAACAGCCCACCCGGATAGGTGAGCCCAGTGCTCACGAAGGACGAAGCGTGCCCGGTCCTGGGCGGTGCCCTCGGTCCAGGGCGTGAGAAACGGACTCTGCGAGGGCGGGTGCACGCCCTGCCCGGCGAGCGCCGCGAGCTGAGCGAGTTCGCCGTCGTTAGGGAGTCGGAGCTGGAGGCGGGCCGTGGTGATGCGAAGTTGGTAGGTGGGCCAGAGTCCGTTGGTCACGCTCCGCATTGTCCACTGCGCCCGGCTGACGGCGCCAACGACTGATCACTCATCGGCTTTGAGAGTCAGTCCCGATGGCGATCGTCAACTGAGAGCCACCGGCGTGACTCTGGCCGGCGCGCGAAGAACACGGGCTCTCGTCCAGGGTGGCCGAACGCCAGACGCCGATCTTTCCGAGTGCCTCAGACACGTCCCTCATTCCGTCCAAACAACTCCCTCACCACCTACGACCCCAAACCCACGATCACAACGTGGTCATTCCACACCGTGACCCGAGACCGCTGACGGATCATGTGTACTCCTCGACTTTGGCGCGCCTGCCCAATGCCCTGCGTGAGGTCAACAGGCTCATCGGTGCGGGCCGGCTCAAAGACCGCCGTCTGGGGCTTACTCGCCTTGTCAGCGCTGACCTCTCGAGCCCCCACCACCAGCCCCAGGTGCAGATCCCCGCTCGCTCGTTCGGTCCGGTGCAGGTCGTCGGCGACGAGCTCGCCGCCCGTGAGAAAATCGGGAAGTCTGCCCGATACTGATGGCGCCCCGTGCTACTGCGGAAGACCCAACGGCCACCGGTGTCTCATACCCGCAAGCGAATGGTGACCGGTGATCAGGGACGGCCCTTAGCCACAGCCGAGCTGTGGTCACCGATAGCCCGATGCCCGACCGGGGTCGACGAGAGCCTGCTCACCAGTCAGGAGGCACTGTTTGGAGTCAGCCACTTCGCGGAGTTGCGGTCAGGTCTGAGTTGCGTGGTCTTTCAGTGCGCGTCGACGGCGAGTCGTACTGTGTCGAGTTGCGTTGATGTCCCGAGGGCGATGAGGATCGTGTGCGGGTCCAGGCGCGTGTCCCCGGTCGGGTTAGCAATGAACTGGCCTGTAGCCGACCGTATGGCCAGCAGAAGCGCTCCGGTGCCTTCACGCAGCGCCGCGTCCGCCAGGGACCGGCCGACCAGTGGCGACGTGGTGGTGACCTCGATTTCCTCGATCCGGTAATCGAGAGTCTCGTCATGCATGACCACGTCGAGGAACTCGCTGACGTGGGGCTGCAGCGCGAAGGCCGCCATCCGCCGGCCGCCAATCAGTTGCGGATTGACCGCACGGTTGGCGCCGGCGCGAAACAGTTTGGACTTCGATTCCTCGGTGCGCGCGCGGGCGATGATGACGAGGTCGGGCCCCAGTGCACGGGCGGAGAGCGTGACATAGATGTTGCCGGCGTCTGTGTCGACCGCGGCGATCAGGGCGCGGGCGCGGGCGATCCCCGCGGCTTCGAGGACGCGGTCGTCGGTGACGTCTCCGAGCACAGTTGGATGCTCGAGGCCATGGAGGCGATCTGGGTCGCTGTCGATCACGACAATCGGCTGCCCGAGCGAGCTGAGGTGTTGCACGCAAGCACCGCCCACTCGGCCGCAACCGCAGATAATGATGTGTCCGGTCATTCGGCTGATCTGGCGATCCATCCGCCACCTCCCCATGTGTTGACGCAAGTGTCCCTCGATGAGCGCCTCGAGCAGGACACCAAAGGCGTACAGCGCGGTTCCGACACCTACCAGGATGAGCATGATGGTGAACAGTTGGCCCGCTGCCGTCAGAGGGTGGACCTCACGGAAGCCGACAGTGGTGACCGTGGTGACCGTCTGGTAGGCCGCGTCGAGAAGTCCGAACCCGAGGATGACGTAGCCGACGGTTCCGCCGATGAGCACCAGCGCGAACGCCAGGAGTACTCGACCTATTCGTCGCAGTGGGTTCACCAGCGTGATTATCCACCTCAGGCGGCACTCACAGTCCGTAACGTCGACGCAGAACCTGTGACACCTCGGTGTGCTGATCACTGAGAGGCGATGGAGGTTGCGGCTGCTCTTCACGTTCGCTGGCAACGAAGGCCAGCGCGGGACCGAAACCATAAGGATCGTGAGTCACCGGCTCAGGCGCCATCTGTGCTGGAGCCTCAGTGACCTCTCTGTCAAGGAGACGCCAGCAGAGCCCAAAGCGGACAACAGACCTATAGGGAAACAACGGTCGTCTTCCGACACACCATGACCAGGAACATGCATCAACCCGTCAGGGCGGTCCCTGCTCGGCCAAGGCTCTACAAGTGCTCGTGGGCGTGAACGCCGTTCATGCTCGCTGCGCTGCGCGCGGGCTACGTTGACTCCTCCCACGGACCGGCAGGAATCGCCCCGATCGAGGAACAACCATCCTTGACCCCAGCACCGCCGGCCAAGGGGAGTTCTGGCCAACCCACACCCCAAAGCAACCGGACCAGGAAGGCGAGGAGGTGGCTGCGCGAGGAGCGACCTGCGTCGCGGCTATGAGTGGCAACGGACTGCACCCCCCTCCGATGCCACGGCGAGATTTCTAGACCGGCAGAAGCGCTCCTGGCGAACAGCCCGTCCTGCGGTAACCAACCCGCGAATATCAGCCTGACCACGCCCGTCGCGTAACGACACGCACGCCAACTCGTCTTCTTGGTCCCGCCTCACCCTGCACCCTTGACAAACCCTAACGACATATCAGCCGCTTCGGGTGTGCGTTAATCCGGAGCGGGATCGTCGACCCCCGCAACGGCCTGTCGCAGTTCGAAGCTGCCACCGGCACCGATGCACAATCCATGGAGCACAGCCAAGGGCTACTAGCAGGCGTCGCTCTTACCAGTTTCCCTGGGGACCTAGGCAAAGCGGGGAGCGGCTTCATGTCAGGGCGTGGATAGTCTGCCGTGGGCACCCAGTCCGCCTCAACGTTGTATGCCCTCAGTGCCTGCCGGTAAGTCTCGTACGTCTTCTCATAAACACGAGGTTGGTTTTCTCATGAACACAGGTTGGCTTTCTCATAAACACTAGGTTGGGGGGCCACTTGGGTTTCTCGACAAACCGTAAGAGCCTTACTTGCCTTCACGTTGGCAACCTAGACCGTTCGTTCGGTCACAAGGTTAGAGATTGGCATGACGGGCCGCTCGATAATGTTGAAAGCACCGTGCTGGATCGTCTTCTTTATGACCATATCAAATTTGGGCATTGGTGACCGATGCTCGTAACGTGACAAGACTCATGCGCTTGCCGGTTGGGTGGACCTAGTGATGCTCTCGCCCTATCGGTACGAGCACCCTTGTGCGTTCATGGGTGACCTCGAGGCGCCTATCCATCGCGCTCAACCTTTCGGGCTCGGGGTCCTAGGCATCGCACTGGAACGAATTACGAGGGGTGGGGCAGGTGCTCCGTAACAGGAAGGCTGTCTGACCGGCTACCGATCCCGGCGGTGATCACCGCGACGACCAGGAGGGGCGGTTGTTGACGAAACTCGAGACGATTGCCCGTTCTCCGAGGAGAACTGACCACATGGCCCATGCAGGCACAAGACATCAGATAGCAGACTCGACAGGAAGCGCAGGGCAGCGGCGGACCATGTCCGAGAGATTCCAATACTCAACCGTTACGTAGCGACCACGTTTCCACCA
>PMJN01000265.1 GCA_003157445.1 Micrococcales bacterium | reverse complement strand
CTCGGGGTTGCCAATCATCTTGGCAAAGCCGCGGCCCAGTGTGTAGTAACCACCCAGCGCGTCCTTCATCACCCGCGGGTAGGACTGCAGCACCTTCTCGCGGCCTGCGTCGCTCTGGCGGGCGAACGCCTGGGCGATCACCTCGGCGGCCAGACGGCCGGACTCCATGGCGTAGGCGATGCCCTCGCCGTTGAACGGGTTGATCATGCCACCGGCATCACCGACCAACAGCAGCCCATGGGCGTAGTGGGGCTGACGGTTGAATCCCATCGGCAGGGCGGCACCGCGGACCGGGCTGGTCATCGTGGCTTCGTTGAAAGTCCACTCGGGCGGCAGTGTGTCGACCCAGCGACTGAGGATGTCCTTGTAGTCGACGTGGCCGAACGCAGCCGAGGTGTTGAGGATGCCCAGACCCACATTGGAGGTGCCGTCACCGATCCCGAAGATCCACCCGTAGCCGGGCAGCAGGACTCGCCTGCCCGTATTTGCATCCTTCGACCACAGCTCGAGCCAGGACTCCATGTAGTCGTCGTCATGGCGCGGGCTTGTGTAATAGGTGCGGACAGCCACACCCATCGGCCGGTCGTCCCGCTTGGGCCGGTGCATCGACATGCTCAGCCGGCTGGAGTTGCCGTCAGCGGCGACCACCAGAGGGGCACGGAAGACGAGGTCCTCACCGGTGGGTCGGCCGTCGGGGTCCATCGCCTTGGCCCGTACACCGATGATGGCGCCGGTGCGCTCATCCAGGATCGGGTCCGTGACGTTGGTGGACTCGCGCAGTCGCGCCCCGTGCCAGACAGCATGCTTGGCCAAGATGTCATCGAAGTCCTTGCGGGTGCGGACCAGACCATACGGCGGGAAGCTCGCAAGGTCTGGCCACGGCAACTCCAGCCGCACCTGACCGGCGACGATGCGCAGACCGTGGTTCTTGATCCAGCCGTCTTCAGCCGGTGTCGGGATGCCAAGAGTGATCAACTCGCGTACGGCTCTGGGGGTCAGTCCGTCACCACAGACCTTCTCGCGAGGAAAGGCAGCCTTCTCCAGCAGCAGGACGTCGAGCCCAGCCATTGCCAGATATGCCGCGGTGGCTGAGCCACTGGGCCCCGCCCCAACGATGATGACGTCAGCTGTCTCAGCGTGCTGACCGGCAGGGGAGGCCTGGGATGCCAGCTCGCTCGATGCAGGAACTTGGGCGAAGGCTGTGCCGTCGGTCCTGTCTGTGACGGTGCCAATAATGCTGTGACTCACAGGGGCCTCATCGGGTTTTTTCTGCTGAACTGAGAACGGGCAACGCTTGTGAACATTTTCACGAGGTCGGCGAAACTCTACGCGAGGAATGCCTAATCATCGTACTTAGGTTCACCTAACCAAGTTGTATCAGGACCCCGTCGGCAGGAGATCAGGGCCTTGCCCGCCATCGGTACCGGCCTTGGTGGCACGGTGCAGAGCGACCACACCCCCGGTGAGGTTGCGCCACGCCACGTCCTGCCATCCCGCGCCGGCGATCAGAGTCGCCATAGCTGCCTGATCCGGCCATGCCTGGATCGACTCGGCCAGATAAACGTAGGAGTCGGGGTTGGAACTGACCTTACGCGCAACCGACGGCAGCCAGCGCATCAGGTATTTGGAGTAGAGGGTGCGGAACGCCGTGTTGCTGGGGTGGCTGAACTCGCAGATGACCAGCGAGCCGCCGGGTTTGGTCACCCGCAAGAACTCCTTGAGCGCCTCGCTGGTCCCCACCACATTCCGCAGCCCGAAGGACATGGTGACGGCGTCGAAGGAGTCGTCAGCGAATGGCAGTCTCAGCGCATCGGCTGCGGTGAAGGAGAGGTCCGGCCGCCGCCGAATCCCGACCCGCAGCATTCCCAAGGAAAAATCGGCTGGCACGACGTGGACCCCTGCGTCTGCGAACGGCTCGCTGCTGGTGCCGGTGCCTGCCGCGATATCGAGGATGACGCCACCGCGTTTGGCTCTCACCGTCTCACGCACAAGCCTGCGCCAGCGGCGGTCCTGGCCCATGGACAGCACGTCGTTGGTCAGGTCGTACTTGGCGGCGACGTCGTCGAACATCGCCGCGACGTCGCTGGGCTGCTTGTCGAGGTTGGCACGAGTCATGGTGCCATCTTCGCTGATCATCGAATGCGTCACTGCAGCAGCAGTGCCTGCACCTTTGTGACCGGGGCGGTCGTAGGCTTAACGGTCGTGACCTCCTTGCCGCAATCCGAGCCGACTCAAGCTGAGTCGCCAGCTGCGCACGTCCCTACCCTGGTGGGCCGCACCGTCGCGATCGACGACCCGGGAGCCTTGCTGTCTCTGCTTCCCCAGACCACTGGCGCTGAGAGGGTTTTGTCGTGGGTGCGCCACGGCGAAGGACTGGTCGGCTGGGGTCGGGCTCTAGGGTTGCGCACCAGGGGCCCGCAGCGCTTCGTCCAGGCGCAACAGTGGTGGCAGTCTGTGGTGGACCGCGCCGTCATTCGGGACGACATCCACCTGCCGGGCACCGGACCGGTCGCCTTTGGCTCCTTCTCGTTCTCACCGGACTCTCCCGCGGGTGCAATGCTCGTGGTGCCCGAGGTCCTGGTGGGACGACGAGGTTCGCAATGGTGGATGACAACCATCGGCGTCGACTCGCACCTGCCGGGCAGCTTTGCCCCCTCCGCCGCCTCCCCCCCTGTCGCGCCTGTGGACGTGACCTTCGCCGATGGCGCCCTCTCGGGCGCACAGTGGTCCACCGTGGTTGCCAGCGCGGTGGAACGGATCAACGCCGGCGAGATGGACAAGGTGGTACTGGCGCGCGATCTCGCTGTGAACGCCGGCTGCGCGATCGACCCACGATGGCTCCTTCAACAGCTGGCCGAGCGCTACGACGCCACCTGGGTATTCGCGGTCGACGGACTGCTGGGTGCCACCCCCGAGCTGCTGGTAAGGCTGGAAAAGGGCCTGGTCACATCACGTGTTCTGGCCGGGACCATCCGCCGCACCGGTGACGACGAGCACGACCTCGCCCTGGCCGCATCCCTGGCCCGTTCGTCCAAGGACCTGGAGGAACATGAGTACGCGGTTCGCTCCGTGGCCGAAGCGCTGGCGCCGCACTGTTCGTCGATCAATGTTCCCGAGTCACCATTTGTGCTGCACCTGTCCAACGTCATGCATCTGGCCACCGATGTTGCCGGCGTCCTGACCGACGGTGCAACCTCTTTGGGCCTAGCGGCCTCACTGCACCCGTCGGCAGCGGTGTGCGGGACACCGACGCCCGCTGCCGCGGGCGCTATCCGCGAGCTCGAGCAGATGGACCGTGGGCGCTATGGGGGCCCGGTCGGCTGGATCGACGCAGCCGGTGACGGTGAGTGGGGAATTGCGTTGCGCTGCGGGGCCTATGACGAGACGAACCCGACCAAGATACGGCTGTTCGCAGGGTGCGGCATCGTCAGCGGATCTGAGCCCGCCTCAGAACTTGCCGAATCAGATGCCAAGTTCGTACCTATGAGAGACGCGCTCGCGGGATGACCACCTCGATCGTGCCCCTGACCGCAGCCGACCGGCAGCGACTGTTTGCCGTCGACCTGGCCGCTTTCTTCTTCGACCCCAGCGCGTATCCGGTCGATGTTGTCACCGGCCACTTCGACTGGGCACGCACGTTCGGCGCCAGCCGCGACGGCTCGAATGAGCTGGCCGGCATCTACACGTCCTACGACATGGCCGTAACGGCTCCCGGGGCACTGGGAACGCTGACGAGCGTGCCGATGGCAGGTTTGTCATGGGTGTCGGTGCACCCCGACCATCGCCGCCGTGGCGTCCTGCGCGACATGATGACCCATCATTTCGCCCGCATGCACGAGCAAGGTGTCGCCCTCAGCGGGTTGCACGCGGCCGAGGTCCAGATCTATGGCCGCTTCGGCTACGCGATCAGCTCGGTCGAGCTAGAGCTCGAGCTCGAGCGTGGGGCCGTGTTCACCGCGCCGTCCCTGGAGGATGCGGCCGCACGGGTCACGACCCGTTTCGTCGCGGCAGACTCGGACGACGCAGCCCAGGTCGTGCATGACCTCCATCTTGGCTGCGCTGGGCAGACCTTGGGCGCGGTGAGCCGGCCGCAGCGAATGGCCCGACCGTTTCTCGTCGACCTGCCGCTGACCCGTCAGGGACAAGAGCCATGTCAGGTGCTCATGGCCCACCTCGACGGCCAACCGGTCGGATACGCACTGTTCAGTCGCCAAGCAAAGTGGACGAACTGGCAGGCCAAGGGAACAGTCACAGTCCGAGAGCTGGCGACCGCCGATCCTGCGACCCTGCTGGCCCTGGCCCGCCGACTCGTGGACTTCGACCTCACCGCCTCGGTCATGATCGGCGGACGCGGGCCCGACGACCCCTTGGTGTGGTGGACCGGCGGTCCTCGGGCGGCTGGCGTGAAGGCGTTCGACTCTTTATGGCTTCGCCTGATCGACGTCGATGCAGCCCTGACCGCGCGTGGTTACTCCAGCCCCTGCGACCTCGTTCTTGATGTGGTGGACCCTGTGTGCCCGTGGAACCAGCGCGCGTGGAGGCTGACGGTTGACCGCAGTGGAGTGGGCAGCTGTCTGCCCACCTCACGCGAGGCCGACCTGCGGCTGCCCGTCCAAGCCCTGGGCGCTGCCTACCTGGGGTCTCGAAGCATCGCCGCGCAAGCACATCAAGGTCTGGTCACCGACCTGACGACCGGCTCGGCGCTACTGCTCTCACGAGCCATGAGCTGCGACCCCGAGCCCGTCGGAGCCATCGAGTTCTAGCGTGAACCTCTCCGCCCTTAACGGACGGGGCTTCTAGGGCCTCAGCTCGTGTCATGCCGCTGGGACCTTACGTTCTGGCGTCCATGTGGGGAGTGCCTGCGGTTGAACGGGCTCGGACCCCAGCATCACGCCAACACCGACCAGCGGTGCTGGCGTGGCCGGTGTTGGCGGCTTTACTAGGCGCAACCCTGATGGGGGTTGCGCCTAGAAGGCGACCCGGATCTTTGCGCCGGGGTCGACTCGGCAGTACTCGCCGTGGATGGCACGCATCAGAATGTTGACGGCACCCACAACGTCACGATGGCCGGCAAACCCCCGCGCCCGACACTGGTAGTTCCGGCCCGAAGGCCGGTTGTCTGACAAGCACGCCGGTCAGGTCTTACTCGAGTACGCCTCATGGATGTGTGAGACGTTACCTAAGGAGTTCTCCCGCAGGTACCGCTCCTGGCGGCCGCGCGACCACTGGGACAGGCGGCGTCGCTGATGAACGGGCGGGGGCTGCGCCCGCCAAGCCTGCGCTCAAAGGAGGCCGTGGCGCCTCGTGATGGCTGAGGCGAGTCCCACAGCCAAGGATAAGAAACACGTTGACGCAGTATTTGACGGCGAGTGTTTGTCGCACTGGCCACTGGGCGTAGTGCTTCCTGTGCCACATCCGATGAGAACCCGCCTCGCACGCCAAGACCGGCTCACAAGAGAACCTGTATCCACCAGAGAATCTCTCGCCAAGGGCGTGAAGGTGACTTTGAGCGACCTGCAAGGCACACCACCGACTCCGCACCGGCACAGGACTGCTGGGAGCACTTCCTAACACCCCAAGAACTTAGCCTCGGCGGGCTTGGGGGCATGGTTCGCCTTCCCATGCAGCGCCCTCAGCGCCTGGCGCATATTGCGCCAGCATGTTGGCAGATCCCACAGCAACCTGTCCAGGTGCCCACAGAAGGTTGACACGGCCAATCGTCGCTGCCACGATCGAGCAAGTCAGGCTGCCCAGGGGTTGGAATGGGTAATTGGGGGAGACTTTGATGAAGCGCGTCGTGGTCATGGTGGCGGTCGCAGTGATGAGCCTGGCGTGGGTGTTGATATCCGTGGTGCGTCCGGCGAGCCCGGCTGCGGCGGTGGTCTCGGGTGCGGCATCGGTCCGGCACCACAAGACGGTCCGGCTGTGCGGCCCGGCCACCAAACCCGGGCAGGCGGCATGTTTCGCGATCCGGCAGACCGACACGGTCCAGCCCCCCGGCGTGACGGCCAAAGCCATTTCGCCGGGCGCGACTCCGGACGGGTACGGCCCCTCGACCCTGGCCGCGGCCTACAACCTGGATCAGAGCAAAGGCAGCGGACAGACGGTGGCCGTCATCGACGCCTACGACGACCCGAATGCGGAGTCGGACCTGGCCGCCTACCGCACCCAGTACGGCCTGCCGCAGTGCACCACCGCAGGCGGCTGCTTCAAAAAGGTCAGCCAGTCCGGCTCGACAACCAACCTGCCGGCGCCCAACTCCGGCTGGGCCGCCGAGATCGCCCTGGACACGGACATGGTCTCGGCAACCTGCCCGAACTGCCACATTCTGCTAGTCGAAGCCAACGACTCCTCGACCACGAACCTGGGTACGGCGGTCAACCGGGCTGTCACGCTCGGAGCCAAGTTCGTCTCCAACAGCTACGGCGGCCCTGAGAACGGCAAAGAGCCCAGCTACGACTCCGCCTACTACCACCACGCGGGTGTGGCCATCACGGCCGCCGCCGGCGACGGCGGCTACGGCGCGCAGTACCCGGCCACCGGCGCATACGTCACCGCGGTTGGCGGCACATCGCTGACCACCGCAGGCAACGCCCGCGGTTGGAGCGAGGCGGTGTGGCAGGACACGAACTTTGGCGATGGCACCGGTTCCGGATGTTCCTTCAGCGTCGCCAAGCCCTCCTTCCAGACGAGCATCACCACCGGGTGTAGCAAACGCGCCGAAAACGACGTCTCCGCGGACGCCGACCCGAACACCGGCGTAGCGGTCTACGACACCTACGACACCGACCCGACCATGCCCTGGCAGGTGCTCGGCGGCACGAGCATCGGCTCCCCGCTCATCGCCTCGCTCTACGCGCTCGCCGGTACTCCCGGCGCCTCGGACAGCCCGAACGCCTACCCCTACGCGCACCCCTCTAAACTGTTCGATGTCACATCGGGCAACAACGGCACCTGCTCGCCGGCCGTGCTGTGCACCGCCGGAACCGGCTGGGACGGCCCCACCGGGCTCGGGACCCCGAACGGCGCGACGGCGTTCGCTGTCCCGCACATCATCGCCGTGACCAACCCTGGCGCCCGGACTAGCGCGCTGGGAAGCCCGTTAAGCCTGCAGATTCACGCCACTGACACAGGGTCCGGCGCCCAGCTGACCTACGCCGCCTACGGCCTGCCACCGGGCCTGGCTATCAACCCGGCTACCGGGCTGATCTCCGGCACGCCGACCACCGCGGGGAGCTACACCGTCACCGTCGCCGCCACCGACGCCACCTCCGCCAGCGGCGCCACCGCCTTCGCCTGGGTTATCCAGGCCTTGGGGAAGTTCACCGCCATTACCCCGGTCCGCGTACTGGATACCCGCACAGGCCTTGGCGCACCCAAGGCCAAGCTCGGCGCAGGCGCCACCGTGACCCTGAGCGTCCCCGGCCTGCCGGCCGGGACCACCGCCGTCGCGCTCAACGTCACCGTGACCAACCCGAGCGCACCGAGCTTCCTGACCATCTACCCCGGTGGCCAGCCGCGACCAAACGCATCGAACCTGAACTGGGTGGCAGGCCAGACAATCCCCAACATGGCCGAGGTTGGGCTCGGGGCCGGTAACACGATCACCATCTACAACGCCGCCGGCACCACCGACGTGATCGCCGACGTCCTGGGCTACTACGCACCCGGAACCGGGGCCGGGTTCACGGGTCAGGCTCCAGTACGGGCTTTGGACACCCGCACAGGCCTGGGCGCACCCAAGGCCAAGCTCGGCGCAGGCGCCACCGTGACCCTGAGCGTCCCGGGCCTGCCGGCCGGGACCACCGCCGTCGCGCTGAACGTCACCGTGACCAACCCGAGTGCACCGAGCTTCCTGACCAACTACGCCGGCGGCCAGCCACGACCTGGCACCTCCAACCTGAACTGGGTGGCCGGCAAGACCATCCCGAACATGGTCCTGGTCCCGCTCGGCCCCGGTAACCGCGTCACCTTCTACAACGCCGCCGGCACCGTTGACGTGATTGCCGACGTGTTGGGCTACTTCCAACCTGGCACCGGCGGCGCGTTCCTCGGCGTTACTGCCAGCCGCGCTTTGGACACACGCATAGGCGTGGGCGCACCCAACGCCAAGCTCGGCGCAGGCGCCACCGTGACCCTGAGCGTCCCGGGCCTGCCGGCCGGGACCACCGCCGTCGCGCTCAACGTCACCGTGACCAACCCGAGCGCACCGAGCTTCCTGACCGTCTACCCAGGCTCCCAGCCGCTACCAGTGGCGTCCAATCTGAACTACGTGGTCGCCCAGAGCATCCCCAACATGGTCCTGGTCCCGCTCGGGCCCGGTAACAGCCTCACCTTCTACAACGCTGCCGGCAGCACCGACGTGATCGCCGACATCATGGGCTACTACCGCTGAGATTGCACTTGCCGCAGGCAGTGGTCTTGTCCGGCCTGAGATCTCGCGGCCTTGCCAGGCTCTGCAGGTTCGCGGTCAAGGACTGCCAGGCCGCCTAGGTCTGCAGGCTCTGAGAAGCCGCCGCTCGAAGCTCGGCGTGCAGGTCACGGTGCCCGGCGCGGTCAATGCGTACCTCGACCACGCCGAGACCGTCGGGACGCTGCCGCAGAACTGCGCGCAGTTCCGCCTGCGTTGAGGCCAGTGTGTGTCTGACCGCGTGCCCGCGGCAGATGTCGAGGATGGATACGCCCGTCGGGGTTCCGAAAACGCGTTCGAAGTCTCTTGCCCTGCGCGGCTCGCCAGGCTCCAACAAGGTGAAGATGCCACCTCCGTCGTCGTTGGCCACCACGATCGTCAGGTCAGGATGCGGCTCGCGCGGACCCATGAGCAGACCGTTGCTGTCGTGCAGGAACGTGAGGTCGCCCATCAACGCGTATGCCGCTTGCTGCGGCTGCGCGAGGGCGAGGCCGACTGCGGTCGAGACGCACCCGTCGATACCGGCCAGTCCGCGGCTGGCCAAGACGGTCAGCGGTGCGCTTCTTGCTGATGACGACATAGCCAGGTCGACATCACGAACCGAGTTGGACGAACCTACAAACAAGGACGATTGGGAGGGCAGCTCAGCCAACACGGCGGCAGCGATGCCAAGCCCGCTCGGCCAGGACGACTCGATGACCATTCGGGCAGCCTTCGACAACAGTCGGCCCGCCTCGGCCCACCCCCGCGCCCAGTCCTGGTCGACCTGCAGTCCGTCCGGGATAGATGCCCGCACAACTTCAAAGGGGTAGACAACCGTCGCGACGTGAGAAGGATCCGGCCAGTTCGACTGAGCTGCCACGACCTCCACCCGCACTGATGGGTTGCGCAAGAGATCGCCCACCGGGCGCGAGAGCGTGATCCGCCCGACGACCAGGACCCGATCAGGTAGATGCCCGCTCAGCCATTGGTCTGCGGTGAGCAACAGAGGACCGTGCGGGACCTGCAGGCTGGCGTCGTGGGCACCAAACGGCTCCGCGATGAGCGGCCACCCCGAAGCCCGGGCGAGTTCGCTCACCTCCGAGGCCATGGCCGGGTCGGGCAGATCCCCGAGCACGATCAGAGTTCGGGGAACACAGCCCAGGCCCACAACCTGCAGATTGGCTGATGAGACACTGACCCAGGGCGCGCCGCCGCTTCGCCCTTGGAGGCTCTCCGGCCATCCGCCCGGCCCAAGATCGGGCACCAGCGGCTCCCGCAGAGGCACGTTGAGGTGCACCGGACCGGCGTCCGGCCCTCTGGCCCCGACGGCAGCCGCATAGAGCCGGCCCACCGCGGAGCGCCATACCGCGTTCTGGCCATCGCGACGCTCAGGGGCACCGAGCTGATGGAACAAGACAACCGCAGCGCCGAAGATGTGGCTCTGGTCGGTGGTCTGGTTCGCCCCTGTCCCTTGCAGCTCGGCTGGACGGTCGGCGCTGATGATGATCAACGGCACCGCGGCGTGGCTGGCCTCAAGGACAGCCGGATGCAGGTTGGCTACCGCTGTCCCGGAGGTTGTGAACACGGCCGCCGGCACGCGGGTGAGCTTTGCCAGACCAAGGGCCAGGAACGCCGCGGAGCGCTCATCCACCCGCACGTGCAGCCGAAGCCGGCCCACGCGATCAGCCTCCTGCAACGCGTAGGCAAACGCCGCAGATCGGGAGCCGGGACACAGGACGGCCTCACGAACTCCGAGGCGAACCAGCTCGTCGACAACAACCGTAGCCAGAGCGGTCGACGGATTCACTCTGACGATCCTGCCACATCCAGGCCGGGCCAAACCCGCCGAACGTGCCTCACAGCGCGGGATCGCGTTGCGCCCCGACGTGTCTGACCGCATCGGCGCCAGCGGCCAGTGCCGCCTGCAGAGCCTCATGGCGGTTAGTTCCGGCGGCCAGTGCGGCACTCAGCGCCCCACAGAACGCGTCGCCGGCGCCCGTGGTGTCAAGCACCTCTGGTGGGGCGACCACCGGCCCGCTCAGTTGGTCACCCTCCCAGGCCGCGCCGGCGGCGCCGAACGTCACCACCAACGAAGCCGGCATGCCCTGCGAGTCGGCCAGCAGCAGGGCCTCGTGCTCGTTGACCACCAGCGGGTCGGCAAGGGCGACCACGTCCGGTGGCACGGCGGCATACGGTGCCAGGTTCAGGACGACCCGAGCACCTGTGGCCGACGCCCGCCGGACTGCGGCGTTGACCACCTCCAGCGGGAGCTCCAGCTGCAGCAGTACGACGTCGCCGGGACCGACCGAGTCCAGTACCTCAAGGTCGTCCACGGCCAGCGCGGCATTGGCGCCGGCGACCACGACGATCGAGTTCTCGCCTACGTCGTCAACGGTGATAAGGCCATGACCGGTGGGGCAGTCGGGCACCACCCGGATCCTTGTGGCATCAACACCCAAAGCCGTCAGCCTGGCGACATAGGCGGATCCTGCCTCGTCCGAACCCACACAGCCGACCATCACGACCGCGGCGCCGGCCGCGGCGGCTGCCACCGCCTGGTTGGCACCCTTGCCCCCCGCCAACCGCTGCAGGCCCGTGCCCATCACGCTCTCGCCGGGCTTTGGGTGCCGCTCGACATGGGTCATCAGGTCGATGTTGAGCGAGCCGACCACGACAACCCGGCCCATCAGCGCCTACCGGCCTTGACCGTTCGCAGCCACAGCTGGGCATACCGATCAGCGTCCACCGACAGTGCCACCTCCACCGCCGTAGGGGCCATCCCATGCGGATCATGGGCGATGTCCCCCGCCCAGTCGCGACGGTCGACAATGGTTCGGCCACGTGAGTAGGTCCCGGCCAGCTCCACCCGCACAGGCAGGCGCGTCGTGCTCAGCCCCGTGCGATCAATCACCGCGCAGACTGCTCCCGCATCACCAATGGTCGCCTGGGGCTGGCCGAAACGATCACATTGAAAGTCGATGAGCCGCCCCGCGAGCTCGGCTGGCCCATGGCCACCGACCGCAATGAGCTCGACAGCCTGTTCGCGGGTGACCAACACGTCATAGAAGACATCCAGGCCGTACATCACCACCGGGATATCCAGTTCGGCAGCCGATTGCAGGACGATGGCTGCCGCCTCGGGGTCGTGCCAGACGTTGAACTCGGCAGAGGCGGTGGCATTACCGACGTTGGCCGCACCGCCCATGAAGATAATCTCGGCCAGCCCGGCAGCGGCCTGCGGATAGGTTCGCAGCAGAAGTGCGATGTTGGTCAGCGGCGCCAACGTCACCAACGTAATCAGAGCGGCCGGCCCCGCCGAGGCCGCCTCGTTCAGCAGGTCTGCGAGCAGTTCGACGGCATGCCTCGGGTCGGGGCGAGCGTCCGGCGATGGCCAGCCAAGGTCGCCCAGACCGTCACCTCCGTGAACGTGCCGGGCATGGCTAACAGGCTCAAGCAGCGGTCTAGGCGCGCCGCGGGCTACCGCGACATCGCCGCGGCCAGCAACTTGGAGCACCGTCAAGGTGTTGGCGACGACCTCGTCCACGCTGACGTTGCCGCCGACACAGGTGACGGCCCGAAGGTCCACGTCCGGATGCAACCCAGCCAGCAGCAGAGCACAAGCGTCGTCCACCCCGGTGTCGACATCAAGGACGACCGGCACCGGCCCGGTCACATCAGGCCTTTCATCAGTACGCGCCTTGGGTGCAAACCCGCTCGTTCAGGCCCGCCAAGAAACCCTTCCGGCGCTCGGTGGAGGACTTGTACGTTCAACGCTGACAGGCGATAACCGACCTGTTCTGCTTCTTCACTTGCAGGAACCGCAGGGAACCACGCCAGGCCATGGCGTGCCAGCGCGTGCAGACTTGGCCAGTCTTGGCTCTTTGTGTCAAGCGCGAACCTCAACATGCCTCCGGGTAGCAAGTTGGAATCCTGGTCATTTCATGGCCGGGAGGATGTCAAACCTGGACCAGGGTAACCGGCATCGACGAGTCGGCGGGCAGGTCCAGGGCAGATGGAACCCTGCCTCTGGCAACCATCGCAGCGCCCAGCGCTGCCACCATCGCCCCGTTGTCGGTGCACAGACCGGGCCGTGGAACCCGCAGCCGGATCCCTGCGGTATCGCAACGTTCCTGGGCCATGGCGCGCAGTCGCGTGTTAGCCGCGACCCCACCGCCGATCAGCAGGTCGTTGACACCATACTCACGGCAGGCCAGGACGGCCTTACGCGTCAACACGTCGACCACCGCCTCCTGGAAGCTCGCCGCCACGTCAGCCACCGGAACCGGCTCGCCGGCGCGTTCGCGCGCATCCACCCAGCGTGCCACGGACGTCTTGAGACCGGAGAACGAGAAGTCGAAACGGTGGCGCTCCATGTCACGGCCCGAGGTCAGGCCGCGCGGGAAGGCCACAAAGGCTGAGTTGCCCTCTCTAGAGACCCGATCCACTTGTGGCCCGCCAGGAAAGGGCAGGCCCAGGACCCTGGCCACCTTGTCGAAGGCCTCCCCCGCGGCATCGTCGATCGTGCTTCCCAGCGATCGCACGTCATTGGTGACATCGGGAACCAGAAGCAGGCTGGAGTGTCCGCCGGAGACCAGCATCGCCATCGTTGGCTCTGCGAGCGCGCCGTGCTCCACGACATCGACGGCCACATGGGCGGCCAGGTGGTTGACGCCATAGAGCGGTTTGCCAAGGGCAACCGAAAGCGCCTTGGCCGCCGCAACTCCCACCAGCAGTGCTCCAGCCAGACCCGGACCGGCAGTGACCGCGATCGCGTCGAGGTCATCAAGGCGAATCTCGGCCTCGCGGCAGGCTGCCTCGATCATCGGCACCATGGCCTCAAGGTGGGCGCGACTGGCCACCTCCGGCACCACTCCGCCAAATCGTGCGTGCTCCTCGACGCTGCTGGCCACGGCGTCGGCCAGCAGCGTGTGACCTCTTACGATCCCGACACCGGTCTCGTCGCAGGAGCTCTCGATTCCGAGCACCAAGGGGCCAGTCACGCTCTCACCTCGCTGGCTGACTCAGACGGGTCCTCACTAGGGTCCTCAGTCTCGTCCTCGGTCATGTCCCACAGATGCATCCTCATGATGAGTGCGTCCACGTCCCCCGGCTGGTAGTACTTGCGCCGCACGCTCAGGTTCGCAAAGCCTGCATTGGAGTAGAGCCGTTGCGCCACAGCGTTGTCCGCCCGAACCTCGAGCATCAGATGCTCGGCGCCGGCCCGTCGAGCCTCGGCAATGAGCCAGTGCATCAACACCGTGCCCAGCCCCTGCCCCTGGGCCGGCCGAGCAACCGCAATGGTCATGACGTCAGCGACCTCGCCACCACAGTCGACTCCGGCGTACCCGACCAAGGTGCCACTTTGCTCACCGACGACGTAGGAACGTCGTGGTCGGCCAGCCAGCTCGGCCCACCAAGTCCGATCTGACCATGCATCGTGGGCGAACAGTTCAGGCTCGAGCGCGGTCAGTGCCGCGATGTCCCGCCAGGTCATCTCGCGCAACGTCGTCTCGGGCATGGATGACTCACGCAAGGACGACTCGGGCGGGGTCTTCTTCAGCGTTCCATCAGAGGGGGTCATGGCATGACCAGCGTGCGCAGGGTCCGCGGAGTCGCATCGGGGCGACGCAGGTACATCGGGTCGGCGCCGGGAAGCTCGTGCCCAGCTGCCAGCCTGCGTGCCGCAAGCCCCGCCAAGGCCCCGGCACTGACATCGAGGGGGCCCAGTCGCCGGCCGAACCAGTCGGCGTACAGGACGCCACCTCGCCCGACCACGGGCAGAGACCGCACCTGCTCGGGGATGGCCTCGGCCTTGCCGACCATCGGCTCGCCCCTGCGCACCACTGCGCCAGCGGTGATGTCATAACGCGCCCAGTAGACCTCCTTGCGCCGCGCATCGGTAGCCACGACACAGGACTGTCCCAGCNNAGACCGATCCGCAGCCCGGTGAACGGTCCAGGACCGGTACCGACGACCACCGCGCTTAGCTCGGCCGGCGTCCGGCCAGCCTGGGCCAGAACACCGGCGATCCCTGGAGCCAGGTACTCACCGTGCCGGCGCGCGTCCAGCGTGCTCGACTCAGCCAGCACGCCATCGCCGTCGTGCAAAGCGACGGTGATGGCTGAGGTGGCGGTGTCGATCGCGAGCAAGAGCACAGGTTCAGGGTAATTGGACGAGGTCGTCCAGCTGTGCGCCGGCATCCTGATCGGTCCATCGACCGCCGTGCCCGACCAGGACCACGGCCCGGGTCTCGTGTCCGCTCAGGGTCACTTCGAGATAGTCCTCGCTGAGCTGCTCGGCCACGCCATGACCCCATTCGACCACCGTGACAGCCTCTTGCAGCGAAGCATCCAGATCCAGGTCCTCAAGCTCGGTTAGCCCCGCCAGCCGATAAGCGTCGACATGGACGAGGTCGGGACCGCCGACCAGTGAGGGGTGCACCCGGGCTATCACAAATGTGGGCGAGGTGATCGGGCCGCGCACCTGCAGGCCCTTCGCGAGGCCCTGGGTCAGCGTGGTCTTGCCTGCGCCCAGGCCTCCTGTCAGCACGACGAGGTCTCCGGCCTTGAGCAGGGCCCCGAGCCGGGCACCCCAGGCGTTGGTGTCGCCGGAGGTGGGCAGCAGCACCCGGCGGGCAGCCCCGCAGGGGTGGGTCGTCATCGACCGGCTTTCAAGAGGCACTGCGGCCACGTCCTTGAAGTGCCTTCAACTGTCGTCTCTTGGCCAGGTCGGTAATCGTTCGGCGCACCCGAGGCTTGGCTCGCTGGTCGAGGTGGACGGCAGCCGCGCGTTCCGCGCGCCCGATGAGCGCCAACAGCTGATTGCTGACCACGTCGCCATGCTCCAGCATGATGACGTGACCTGCCTCGTTGACCAGGACGTGCTCGGCACCCGGGATCAGTTTGACGATCTCCTCGCTGTGCGCCGGGGGGGTCAGCATGTCCTGGACTCCGTTCATCACCAGAGTCTCCACGCCGATGAAATGCGCCAGCGCCTCGCGCTTGTCATGCTTGTCGAAAGTCTCCATGAAGTCGGAGATGACCTCGATACGGGTCTTGAAGATCATGTCAGCGGTCAGCTGCACGATACTCAGCGGCACCGGTGAGGCGAAGGAGTAGAGGTCCACGAAGTACTCCTCTACCTCACGTCCTGCCTTAAGGACCGAGTTGACCAGACCTTGGCGTCCGGCGAGCTGCCCGACCGCAAACGGCCCCAGCCGATGCACGGCCTTGCCCAGCACCTTGCCCAGACCCCATGAGACCGTCGAGATGCCGCCCGGGCTGGTGGCCACGAACGCCACGCCCATGACGCGATCCCTGATCAGCTCGGGATGCTGGGCCGCCAGGGCCATCAGGGTCATACCACCCATCGAGTGGCCCACCAGAATCAGCGGGCCCTGCGGCGCGACCGCAGTAAGGACAGCATGTAAGTCGAGCCCAAGCTGGTCGATCTCGTAGGACTCCTTGGACCCGGCACCGGACAGACCATGGCCGCGTTGATCCCAGAGCACGACGCGGTAGCCGGCGGCCTTGAGGGCTCGGCGCTGGAACACCCAGCAGCGCAGGCTCAACGTGTAACCATGGCAGAACACGACCGTCGGGACCGGGACTCCTTTGTCGCTCTCCTGGGAACGATCCTGCGGTTCGTCGATCTCGACGTGCAACGGCACACCGTCGTCGGCGAGCACGACCACCGCTGAGGTGGGCTCTTCTTCGTAGCTGTCCGCGTAATCCAACGCCTTAGCAGTCTGCCGAGCGCGGGTCAGACGTTCGGCGACGACGCTGACGGCGGCGGTGGTCCCCGCCGCGGCCAGACCGATGCCGATTCCGGTCAGCGTCCGACGCCGGCTATTCACCGGGGACCTCCGAGGTAGACGCGGGGAACCCGCGACCCGATGCGGGAGATGATCTCGTAGGAGATCGTCCCGGTCGCGTCCGCCCAGTCCTGCGCCGTCGGCTCCCCCGACTCACCGGCCCCGAACAGGGTCACCCGATCCCCGGCCTGGGCGGTGCTCGTGGGACCAAGATCGAGGACGAACTGGTCCATACAGACCCGACCAGCGACTGTGTACCGGACCCCTGCCACGCTGACTGGTCCGAGGTTGCTGGCATTGCGCGGGACGCCGTCGGCATAGCCCATCGGCACCAGTGCCACTGTGGTGTCCTGTGTGGTGACGTACTGATGCCCATAGCTAAGGCCCTGACCGCAGGGAAGCCGTTTAGTGACGGCAAGATCGGCGCTCAGCGTCATCGCCGGGGTCAACCCGAAGGACTGCGGGTCGCCCAGGCTCGGAACCGGGGACAGCCCGTAGACCGCCAGCCCGGTCCGGACCAGGTCGAAGGCTGAGCCTGGATTGGTCAGCGTGGCAGCGGAGTTGGCGATGTGCCGGACCTCGAGGTCGCAGCCTGCACGTTCGGCCTCACGCACGGCCTGGCCGAACAGCTCTAACTGGCGCCGCACCGTAGGGTGTGTTGGCTCGTCGGCATAGACAAAATGAGACCAGATGCCCACGATACGGACAAGACCCTCGACCTCCAGGACTCGGGCAGCATGGAGCAAGCCCTGCCAATCATCGCCGAACGCACCATTTCGGCCGAGGCCGGTGTCCACTTTGAGGTGGATCCGAGCCGTGCGCCCCAGGCCACGGGCCGCATCGGCAACCTCGCCCAGGGACCACAGCGCCGAGACGGACAGGTCGATGTCGGCAGCGATGGCGCCCGCGAAGTCCGAGCCGGGAATGTGCAGCCAGGACAAGAGCCGCGCGTGAATTCCGCTGTCCCGCAACACCATCGCCTCACCAAGCTGAGCGACTCCGAGCCACGAAGCGCCGCCCCTGAGGGCAGCACGGGCGCTGGGCAGCAGACCGTGCCCATAGCCGTCAGCCTTGACCACAGCCATCAGCGCGGCCGACCCTGCGTGGCCGCGCAGAACCTCCACATTGGCAGTGATCGCGTCCAGGTCCACGGTGGCACGCGCCGTCTCACGACAAGTGGGCAATGCCACGCCGGGATCAGCTACCACGTGAATCTTGTCCCTCATGGTGAAAGTCTCTCAGGGTCAGACACCCCCGCGGACCATAAACGCCGCAATGACTGCCGGTATGGCACGTGCCACACCCAACGCACGGACCGGACCGCCTGGATTGCAAGCATCCCCGGACAGTCCGTGAACCAGCGCGGCAACGCTGCCGGAGTCCAGCGGCGACAGTCCCGAGGCGAGCAGTGTTCCCGCCAGACCGGCGAGCACGTCTCCAGATCCGGCCGTTGCCAGCCAGGGCGGCGCATCGGCCTGGGAACGGGCTGCCAGTCCTGCCGAACCGGGCGAGACCACCAGCGTCGTTGACCCCTTCAACAGAACCGTGCTGTTGGTCAGGTCGGCCAGCCGCTGGGCGTGAGCCAAGGGCGCTGCGGTTACCGCGGCGCGCTCCACCGCGCCTTGAGTGTCTTGCAGCCGGCTCAGTGCCCTCGCAAGCTCGCCGGCGTGCGGGGTGAGCAGGGTGGGGGTTCTGCGAGGTCCGGTGATCAGGTCGAGGCCACCGGCATCCACCACGCAGGGCAGGCCCGAGTCCAGTGCTGACTGCGCGGCGGCTCTTTGT
>PMJN01000093.1 GCA_003157445.1 Micrococcales bacterium | reverse complement strand
AGGGTGGCCCGGTGAGGCTGGACCGCAACCGGGTGCATGTGATGGGTCTATCGGCCGGTGGTGCGATGGCCGGGATCCTTGCTGCCACCTACCCGGACCTTTACGCCTCGGTCGGAATCCATTCAGCACCCCAGTTCTGCGCTGCGCGCGGCCCTATGACGGCGCTCTTGGCGATGAAGAGCGGGGGACCGGATCCGGTCCAACAGGGGCGGCTCGCCCACGCCGCCATGGGGTCGCGGGCCCGGGTCGTGCCTGTCATGGTGGTCCAAGGCGAGGCGGACCGGACCGTCTGGGCAGGTAACGGTGATCGTGTGGTGCGCCAATGGCTGACCACGTCGCGGCTGGCTGACGACGAGGTGCCAGAGCTTGACTTTGCCCATCCGCATACCAGCAACACCCGCCATGTGCCGGGCGGGCTGTCCTATGAAGTGCGCAGCTGGTACGACAACGCCGGGCGCCCCGTGGTGCGATACTGGGTCGTTTCGGACCTTGGACATGCCTGGTCAGGGGGTACGAGCGCGGGTTCGTACACAGATCCCCGCGGGCCTAGTGCAACCAGGGCGATGTGCGATTTCTTCGCTCAGACCGGCATGGACGGTGGTCCGACGGCGACTGACCCCTCAGGTCGGCCTGGAGTCTCGAAAGCTCGCGCCTGGAGGATGAGGGTTCGGAACGTTGGACGATCATGGTTCGGCATGCTCACGGACCCTGATCGCGCGCCTGACTAACTCTTCCGTGTGTGGCTGAACTGCTCAGGGTGCCTCCGCCGGTATTCTTTGCACGCGCGACATGCCCGACACTCTTTTGCGCATTCCTTCGATGCCATGATCAACCACTCACATGCCAGTTCCCACATCTTCAGGGTCTCACCCAGGCAAGGCCCAGCTGGTGCAAATGGGTGTGTTTGAGCCGCAATCCGGTACGATTTGATCCTTCCGAACTAGTCATTCATGGCGGCCGCGCGGCCACCCCGAAGGCTGTTCGCTGAGCACCCACTTAGTGAGCCTGTGCCTTTCTCATCACAGAGGTGGGGGCTGGCATGGTGTGTTGAAGGGGAGTTATCCACCAGGTGTTCTCAACGGCTACGTGCCGAGGCTTCAGGTCGGCGGGCAGGTGGTGCAGTTCGTAGCTCGCCACCTTGGTTATCCGATTCCCTCGCCGGCGATCATGGAGAAGCTGAGCAGGCCTTCCGCCGTCTTGGGTCGTGGCAAAGCTCTGCGCTTTGTGTTGCGTCCTGAACACCTTCGGGGTCACCTGATGAGCTTCGACCTGACCCGGCTACGGATCAACGCCTTCATTAGCCGTCGCAAGCACACCACAGCTACCACAGGACCCCGGACGGCAAAGGCGGTCTTCTACACCAAAGCCACCGACCGGCTCCAACGACCAGTTCGCTCCGTTGACCGGTCCCCTGCACGAGGGGAGTTAGGCCACGCGCCAACTACGTTCGACCGACACGCACACACATACACCAAGTCCGCTCGCGGCGGAAAACAGCCCGGGAGCTCAAACAACTGTGAGTTGGTGCCCACCAAGCCGTCGCTAGGGCTGTCGACTCTCGGTAACCCGGATGATGCAGGCCGACCATGCCGGCAGCGTGATCCGAAGGTCTTCGCCATATGTCCAAGGCTCGGTGCTGAAGAGCACCTTGCCTGAGGCAGATGGCAACAGCTGAGGGCAGTCGGCCAGGTTGGCCAGTACATCGAACGAACCACGGTGCACGATGATCCACTGTGCGTCCTCGTCGAAGTCGACCTTGACCCGGTTGAGGCGGGGATCAGCCAGATCCGGAAAGTCACGACGTAACCGCAGCAACCGGCGGTAGAGCGCCAGGATGTCTGCGTGCCCGGGCTGCTCCAGTTCGGACCAGCGCAGCTTAGCGCCGGTGAAAGCGGCCGGATCCTGCGGATTGACGACGTCATCGACATTCCAGCCATGGTTGGCGAATTCAGCGATTCGCCCGTTGGCGGTGGCCTTGGCCAGTTCTGGCTCTGGGTGTGAGGTAAAGAAGGGCCACGGCGTGCTGGCTGCCCACTCCTCACCCATCCACAGCAGCGGTGTGAACGCCGAGGTCAGCAAGAGCGTGGCGCCGACCTTGAGCATGCCGGGTGGGGCGATCAGGGGCAGCCGGTCGCCTGCGGCTCGGTTGCCGACCTGGTCGTGATTCTGCAGGCATGCGACGAACCGGTATCCCGGGGTGTTCTCGGTGTCCACCGGTTTGCCGTGCCGGCGGCCTCGAAAGCTTGAGTAGGTCCCGTCATGGAAGAACGCCCGGGTTAGTACCTTGGCTAGCGCCGATAGTGACCCGAAGTCGGCGTAGTAAGCCTGCCGCTCGCCGGTCAACAACGTGTGAAGCGCGTGATGCACGTCGTCGTCCCATTGCCCGTCCAGCCCATAACCACCCTCGCTCCGATCGGTGAACATGATCGGGTCGTTGAGGTCGGACTCGGCGATAAGCAGCAGCGGTCGACCCAACTCAGTAGAAAGGTTCTTGACCCGGCCAGAAAGCTCGGCCAACAGATGGACCTCTGAGATATCGTGCAGCGCGTGCACCGCGTCCAGGCGCAGCGCATCGACGTGGAACTCTGACAGCCACATTATTGCGTTATCGAGGACGTATTGCCGGACTGGTCCGGCAGACTCGCCGTCCAGGTTTATCAGGTCGCCCCACGTGTTGTGCCCGGCCTTGAGATACGGACCAAAGCGCTGCAGATAGTTGCCGGACGCGCCCAGATGGTTGTAAACCACGTCGAGCACGACGGCCAGGCCAGCGCCGTGACAGGCATCAACGAGCCGTTTGAAACCATCGGGTCCGCCATAAGGCTCGTGCACGGCATACCAAAGCACGCCGTCATAGCCCCAGTTCCATTCGCCGTTGAAATCGTTGATTGGCAATATCTCCACGTGGGTCACACCCAGCTCGACTAGATGGTCGAGCCTGTCGATCGCTGCGTCGAAGGTGCCGGCCTGGGTGAACGTGCCGGTGTGCAGCTCATAGATCACAGAGTCGGGAAGGTCGTGGCCGGGCCAGTCGGCGTCAGACCAGGCGAAGTCGTCGGCATAAAAGCTGCTCGGCTGATGCACGCCGTGAGGTTGCCGCCGCGATCGCGGGTCGGGCAGTACCTGCTCGTCATCGTCCAACAGAAATCCGTATTCGTGCCCCGGAAGCGCCTCCGGTACGTCTGCTTGAAACCAGCCGCCAGTAGCCGCTTGGAGGTTCGTCGTTACGCTCGGATCCGTGATGGGTTGGCTCGGATCGGTGATCCGCACCCGAACCCGAGTGGCGTTGGGTGCCCACACAGCCACCTCGGCCATCAGGGGTTCTCGCTCAAGAGCAGGGCTGTGGGGTACTCCTTGAGAGCATCGGCCACCAACAGCTGATCGGCATACCTGGAGCCGGTGAACACGTCGCGGTACTGGCCTGGGGGTAGCAGCAACAAGGTCCCGTCCCAGCCACCGGCCGCGGACAGTCCAACTGGCAGTCGCGTGGCCAGGGTTATCGCGCCACCGCGGTCGAAGGCGACCAGATGCTCCTGCCTCTGTCCGTTCACCACCATAGGTGTGTAGCCGCTGAACAGCTCGGGGTGTTCCCGGCGGGCTCGCAGTGCACGGCTAACTACCCACAGCTTGGCCAATGCGGTGTCGTCCACAACCGGCGGCTCGGTCAGCGCGATCAAGGCTGCGTGCCGGAAGGCGAAGTCAACCGGCCGCCGGTTGTCTGGGTCGACCAGCGAGTCCTCCCACAGTTCACTGCCTTGGTACACATCAGGCACCCCCGGCATGGTCAGCTGGATGACCTTCTGCGACAGCGAGTTCACCCAGCCGTGTGGTTCGATCCGGCTGGACAGGTCTGCGATCAGCGCGTGCATCTCGGGGTTGTCGAAGGCGGCGTCCACCGCGGCGTGCACCACTGCCTCGAACTCCTCGTTCCGGTTAACCCAGCCGGTGCCGTCTGCTGCCTCCCGCATTGCCTTCTCGGCGTAGGCGTGCAGCCGGGACCGTGTCGGGTCCAGCGAGCTGCCGCTCACCTGCGCTTCTGAAAAGGTCGATAGCGCAGTCGTCGGCAGCGCGGGCAGTGCAATGGCGGTCTGCCAGAGCAGATATCCGAATGCGGCGTTCGGCACCGGGGCCAGGGCCATCAGCCGCCGTGCGGTTTCGCCCCACTCGTCGGCCAGCTCGGCCAGGACCGCGAGGCGCGCGCGGATATCCTCGCCCCGTTTGGTGTCGTGGGTAGACAGAGTCGTCATGCCTGTCGGCGATGCTTTGGCCCGGCGTTGCTGGGCAGCGTGGAACTGGGCAATCCCTGAGCCGAAGGTGCCCGGGTAGCCGCCGACCTCGTTCAGCCCGATGAACCGGGTGTACCGGTAGTAGGCCGTGTCCTCGACACCCTTGGCCATGATCGCGCCGGTCAACTGCTGGAAGCGGGAGCACAGCTCGTCAGACGAGTCGAGGAGCCGAGGGAGTATCGCCTCGATGGCAGCGATCAGCCGCGGTTGACCAGCGGTGACGCGCCGGACGGCTTCAGTGAGGTATTCCGTGCCGATCGGTAGGTAAGAGCGGTACACCGGAAACGCGACAGCCAGCTCGGTGAGTGCAGCCAACCCGTCATCGACCTCCGGCACCAGCCGGGCCAGACGAAGGAGCTCGGCTCGCAGGATGGTCGTGGCCACCATGCGTTTACCATCTGCGACCTGTTGTTCGAAAACGCGATCGTCACCGGTGAGCTCGACGTACAGCTGAGTTATGGCGCCTTCAGCGGCGGGGTCCAGTAGCAGTGCGTTGACCTCGCCCAGCGCGTCGTAGCCAGTCATCCCGGCCACAGGCCAGGTTGAAGGGAGTAGCTCGCCCGGCTGGGTAATCTTCTCCACAGTGATCCAGCAGTCCGGAGCTGCAGCTGCCAGCCGCTGCAGGTACCCGCCCGGGTCGACAAGGCCGTCCGGGTGGTCGACTCGAAGACCCGTCACCCCGTAGTCGGACACCCAGCGCAGGATCTCCGCGTGGGTTGCGTCAAACACCTCAGGGTCCTCGACCCGCAGACATGCCAGCTTGGTTTCTGCGAAGAAGCGGCGGTAGTTCTGCTTGGTGTCGGCCAGGCGGAAGCTGACCAGCTTGTAGTGCTGGCGTTCCAGCACCGCAGCGGTGCTGCCCTCGCCGGTCCCCGGAGCGAGCGGATACCGGTGCTCGTAGTACTGCAGCTCTGCGCCGGCGATCCTCAGGTCGGTAGCCGGGTCAGCGTCATCACCGAGCACCGGGATCAAGATCTTGCCCGCATTGGTCTGCCAGTCGATATCGAACCAGCGAGCGAACGGCGACTCCTGACCCAGTCGTAAAACGTCCCACCAGGCGTGGTTCTCCATCGGAACGGCCACACCCATGTGATTGGGAACGATGTCTACGACCATGCCCAGGCCGGCCCTGCGGCAGGCCTGGGCCAGCGCGGCCAGCCCGGCATCGCCGCCGCGAGCCGGATCAACGAGTCGGTGATCGACCACG
>PMJN01000045.1 GCA_003157445.1 Micrococcales bacterium | reverse complement strand
CATCTCACAGTTGGTGGCCAGCCGTTTGCAGGTCCCCTCGCTCGCGCTGACCATGGCCGGCATCGTGCCCTTGTTGCCCGGACTGGCGGTCTACCAAGGCCTTTTCGAGATGGTGCGCAGCACCCCTGGTGTGGGCGTGTCCCACGGCATGACGACGTTGCTCGGCGCCGCCGGGATCGGGATGGGACTGGCCGCGGGTGTCAGCATGGGCACCTTCCTGGCCCGACCGGTACGCCTGGGACTCGATCGTGGTCAGCGGCGGGCCCTTCGACGGTCGGCCGGTGACGCCCGCGAGTAAGGAGCAGGTCAAGGCGTGGGCTGCGCGTGCATTGCGCCTTTTCCGGTTGGGTCGGGCACCATAGCGGTTATGCAATTTGGGCGTAGTTACGAAGAGTTCGAAGTCGGCGCGGTCTACAAGCACTGGCCCGGCAAGACGGTCACTGAGTATGACGACCACCTGTTCTGTCTGTTGACGATGAACCACCATCCGCTGCACCTGGACTCGAACTATGCAAAAGGGAGCACTCAGTTCGGGCAGAACGTGGTGGTGGGTAACTACATCTACTCGCTGCTGCTGGGCATGAGCGTCCCCGACGTCTCGGGTAAGGCCATTGCCAACCTTGAGGTGGAGTCGCTGCGTCACGTGGCGCCGACCTTCCACGGGGATACCATCTACGGCCAGACCACTGTTCTGGACAAGTGGGAGTCAACTTCCAAGGAGGACCGGGGCGTTGTCTATGTCGAGACCAAGGGCTACAAGCAGGACGGCACCGTGGTCTGCATCTTCAGGCGCAAGGTGATGGTCCCCAAGGACAGCTACCTGCAGGCGCGTGGTGGTGAGCAGCCCGGCCGGCCGACTTTGGTGGAACCCCCAGCCAAGGGCTGAGCCGTATTGCGGTGCCCTCATCTGGGGCCATCTGCGGTGCCCTAGCCTTGGGCAATGCGGATCGACCTGCACACCCACTCCAGCGCCAGTGACGGCACTCAGTCACCGGCCCAGGTTGTGGGCTCCGCGGTTGACGTTGGCCTGGACGTGCTCGCGCTGACCGACCACGACACGACCTCGGGCTGGGCTGAGGCAGCGGCTGCCGCAGCCCAGCACGGGATCGCTCTGGTTCGCGGGATCGAGATCTCCTGCCAGCACGAGGGCGTCAGCGTTCACCTGCTCGGATACCTCCAGGACCCCACCGCGCCCGCTCTGTTGCAGGAGCTGGACCGGTCCAGGCAAAGCCGCCAGAACCGGGCGCAACGCATCGTCGAGCTGTTGTCCAAGGACGTGCCGCTGCGCTGGGAGGACGTCCTGGCCCAGATCGGGCCGGGAGCCACCATTGGTCGCCCACACATCGCAGACGCGATGGTGGCCAAGGGCATAGTTGCTTCGCGTGATGCGGCGTTCGCCCGATACCTGGCTGATGGATCCCCCTACTACGCCTCGCACTACGCGCCTGATCCGGTGCGGGCTGTGGCCCTGGTGAGGGAGGCCGGGGGTGTTGCGGTCATGGCGCATCCTTTCGCCAGCATTCGCGGGCGCATCGTCCCTGACCACGTCATCGAGGCCATGGCGGCTGCAGGAATGGCCGGTCTGGAGGTTCACCATCGAGACCACTCGCCCGACCAGGTGAGTCACGGGCTGGATCTGAGTGCGTCGCTGGGTCTGTTTGTGACCGGGTCCTCTGATTACCACGGAGCCGGTAAAGCCAACCTGCTGGGTGAGAACAGCACCGATCCCGCCGTCCTGGAACGAATCGAAGACCTGGCAAGCGGCGTAGGGATGCTACGTCCGTGAGCTCCTACTTCGATGTTCAGCTTTTCCTGTCCGTGTTCGTGACGTTGCTGGTGATCATGAACCCGCCCGGTGCAGTGCCGATCTTCCTAGGGCTGACCGCCTCGCTGACGCACAAGCAACGGGAGGTCGCAGCGTTGCGTGCCTCGCTGGTGGCCCTGGGGGTGATTGTGGCCTTCGCCGTGTTCGGGCAGCAGATCCTCACCTATCTGCATATCAGCCTGCCCGCGCTGCAGGGTGCCGGCGGTCTGCTGCTGCTCTTGGTGGCGCTGCAGCTGCTCACCGGCCAGGAGTCCGGCGTCAATTCCGATGCGGGGGTCAACGTGGCCTTGGTGCCGCTGGGCACGCCGATTCTCGCAGGTCCCGGAGCGATTGTGGCCACGATGCTGGCCGTGCGAGCAGCCAACGGCGTTGCGGGCTTCCTGGCGGTAGCCGTGGGGCTTCTGGTGGCTCTGCTGACTGTGTGGCTGTTCCTGCGGTTTGCCGGGCAGGTGCATCGGCTCCTGCGAGACAGCGGCACGATGCTGCTCACCCGGATCGCTGGTCTGCTGCTGTCGGCCATCGCGGTGCAGATGATCGCCAACAGCATCCGAGCCTTTGTCGCCACCGGAAGCTAGTTTGAACCGGTGAGCTATCCACCGGCGCAGCAGAGCTTCGCAGGTATGCCGCAGCCTCTCTACTCAGCCAGCCCCAGCAGACTGATGGTCTGGCTCGACTGCCCGCGCCGCTACCGCATGCAGTACCTCGATCGCCCCAGGCCCCTGTCCCGGGCGCAACGGGCGCACACCTCTGTTGGGGTGGCCACCCACAATGCGCTGGCAGGCTTCTGGGACCTGCCGCCAGCCGAGCGCACCCCGACGGCGGTAGAGCACCTGGTAGCCCGGTCCTGGATCGACGTCGGCTTCCGCGATCCCGACCAGTCGGCACAGTGGCGCGTTCGCACCACCAGGCGGGTGACCGATTACCTCAGAGGCATAGACCGCCTCCGACAACCGTTGGGTGTTGAACGGACCGTCTGCCTGCACACCAAGACGCTGGCCGTGACGGGTCGCCTCGACCGGCTCGATGACCGCGACGGTGAGCTCGTGGTGGTCGACTACAAGACCGGCCGGGCCGCTCTGAGCGACGACGATGCTCGCACCTCGCTGCCCCTGGCGCTGTATGCGGTCGCGGTTGGCGCCATGTTCGCTCGCGGATGCCTGCGAGTCGAGCTTCACCACCTGTCGACGGGCAAGGTGCTCGCCCATGAGCACACGCCGGCGACCTTGGCGCGCAAGGTCGCCGAGGCTGAGTCGATCGCCCTGGACCTGCGCAGGGCCGACGCCGACTACGCTGATCGGGGTGCTGAGTCGAAGCTCTTCGAGCCGCGGGTATCACCGATCTGCATGTGGTGCGACATGCGGGCCCACTGCCCGACCGGTCAGCTGGTCGGGCCGGAGAAGTCCGGCTGGGCAGGACTGGAGGCCGACGACTCCGTGAGTGTGCAGCCCTCGGGCTAAAACGGGCTGAACGGCGCCCCCGGTGACACACTGGGCCGAACCCCAGCTCGTCGGAGAGGCGTCAAGAGTGACTCAGAGCACGCAGGACCCCGAACAGGACAAGAGCCGCGAACCCGACAAGCCGTCCGCCACGCGCCTGGCCACGACCGTAGCCGTGGCCAACCAGAAGGGCGGGGTGGCCAAGACGACGTCGGTCGCCTCGCTGGGGGCAGCGTTCGCCGAGCTCGGCAAGAGGGTGCTGCTGGTCGACCTCGACGCGCAGGCCTGTCTGACTTTCAGCCTCGGAGTTGACCCGGAGACGGTCGAGGTGAGCATCAACGAGGTGCTGGTCGGACGCGGGGTCCTGGCGCGGGACGCCATCGTGAAGTGCTCGGAGGGCGTCGACCTGATCCCCAGCGTTATCGAGCTTGCCGGTGCCGAGGCACAGCTGATGCCGAGGCCCGGTCGTGAGTTTGTGCTGCGATCGGTACTGGCGCCGCTGCGAGAGGACTACGACGCGATTCTGGTTGACTGCTCGCCTTCACTTGGCGTGTTGACGCTCAACGCGCTCACCGCCGCCCAGGGCGTGATCATCCCGATGGTCTGCGAGATGCTCAGCCATCGTGGGGTCGGACAGCTGCTCGACACGGTCACCGACGTGAAGTCCATCCTCAACCCATCCCTTGAGGTCTTCGGCATCCTGCCCACCCTGTACGACGGCCGTAGCAAGCACGCGCGGGCCGTGTTGGCCGATGTGGGGCAGCGGTACGGTCTGGCGGTGCTCAGCCCGCCGATTCCCAAGACCGTTCGGTTCGCCGAGGCGCCCGCGCTCGGCCGTTCGATCCTGGCGACGTCACGGTCGTCCAAAGGTGCTCAGGCCTACCGCGACGTCGCCCAAAGTCTGCTACCTCACTTCTGAAGGCTCAGGCGGAGGCAGCGCCTGCTCCAGCGGAGTCGCCCTGACCGCCGCGTGTGCGGCGACGGTTGCGGCTACGGCGTGGTTTGGTGTCATCGACGACCTTGGGGCGGTCTGCGTTCTTGGGGCGATCCGAGGCGGGACGCTCGCGGCCTTCGGCCGAGTGCGTGCCGCGGCTGGAAGGTCCACCGGAATGAGTGCCACCCTTGTAACCGGCGGAGGAACGGCCCCGCTGAGGTGGTCCGTCCCGGTGCTGCTTGCCGGTCTCCCCGAGGTCCTCGACCTTCTCGGCGGCCAGCCCCTGACGGGTCCGGCTGGACTTTGGCAAACGGCCGGTGGCGCTCGCGGGGATGTTCATCTCCTTGTAGAAGTGTGCGGAGGAGGAGTAGGTCTCTGCCGCCTCAGGGATGCCGAGGTCGAGGGTCTTGTTGATCATGGACCAGCGGTGAAGGTCGTCCCAGTCCACGAATGTGACCGCCACACCGGTGTTACCGGCACGTGCCGTGCGGCCGATGCGGTGGAGGTAGGTCTTGTCATCTTCGGGGCACTGGTAGTTGATGACGTG
>PMJN01000333.1:3404-4360 GCA_003157445.1 Micrococcales bacterium | reverse complement strand
GGGCCACGAGCCCCTCTACGACCGGGTCATCACGTCTAACTGTGAATAGCCTGCAACACCCCAGCGGCGTCGGCTGACTCCGGCGCAATCGACGGGCCGCCACAGTGGGCAGCCACAGGCCCCGTTGGGCGAAGGCTCAGGGCCGATGGCGCTGCGATCTGGCAGGATGTCGGCGTGCGCTCCCATGTCGCCCTGCTGCGTGGCATCAATGTCGGCGGGCATAACAAGGTCGCGATGAGCGATCTGCGGGACATCCTGGCCTCGCTCGGGCATACCGAGGTCGCCACCTACATTCAGAGCGGCAACGCCGTGTTCAGCAGCCAAGAGACTGACACCATCAGGCTCGCTGAGAACCTGGAGCGGGCGGTGGCGGAACGTCTCGGTGTGCGCCCCGCGGTGGTGGTGGTCTCCCGTGAGCAGCTGGAACAGGTCATCGCCCACAACCCTTACCCGCAGGAGACCAGCTCTCGTTGCCTGCACGCGGTATTCCGGCGCCAGGAGATGGACCGCGAAGGGATCGCGGCTGTGGCCCAAGCCCAGCAGCGAGCCAGCGCCAAGGGCAGTCGCGATCAGGCCGCCGTGGTCGGGCACATCCTGTTCCTGCACACTCCTGACGGGTTCGGTCGCAGCGAACTGGCCGCGCAGCTGGTCCGGTCAGGTACTGCCCCCTCGTCCGCAACCCCTGGCACGGCCCGCAACTGGGCAACCGTGACGAAGCTGATGGCCCTGCTCAACGACTGACGCGACCGGTTAGCGACCAACGCTCCCAGTTGCCGCCCCGTGGTTGCTACCGTCCTGCGGTTTCGCCAGCGCTCGCAGATTGGGCCGGGGACTTGCGCAGGGCGCCACGGGCGAATACTGCACCGTGGGAAACGTGATGGTAGGGGCCCCTTAAGATTCAGGTCATGAGCAAGGTCCTGTCTGCTGTCGCTTGGCCGTACGCAAACGGCCCGCGC
>PMJN01000333.1:3078-3391 GCA_003157445.1 Micrococcales bacterium | reverse complement strand
GATCCTGGTGGCGGCCGACAAGGCCGGGGTCAGTGCCAAGCAGCTCGCCGATGAGAGCAACCGGGTCATCGTGCAGGACCTGGTCAGCCTCGGTCTGTCCTACGACCTGTTCACCCGCACGACGACCCGTAACCACTACGCCGTGGCCCAGGAGATGTTCAAGACCGTCCACGACAACGGCTACATGGTCGAGCGGACCACCAAGGGCGCGATCAGCCCCTCGACCGGCCGCACGCTACCGGACCGCTACATCGAGGGCACCTGCCCGATTTGTGGCTACGGCGAGGCGCGCGGCGACCAGTGCGACAACTGC
>PMJN01000333.1:0-2943 GCA_003157445.1 Micrococcales bacterium | reverse complement strand
CGTCGATCGAGTGGGCTCGGCGCAATGGGGATCCCGAGGCTTGGCGAGCCTGGTGGGACAACCCCGAGGCCTTGTCCTATTACTTCATGGGCAAGGACAACATCACGTTCCACTCCCAGATCTGGCCGGCCGAGCTCCTGGCCTATGACGGGCTGGGGGACAAGGGCGGCAAGCCCGGACCCTATGGCGTCCTGCAGCTGCCAACCGAGGTAGTCAGCTCAGAGTTCTTGACCATGGAGGGCAAGCAGTTCTCCTCTAGTCGCGGCGTGGTGATCTACGTGCGCGACTTCTTGGCGCGTTACCAGCCCGACGCACTGCGCTACTTCATCTCGGCGGCCGGTCCGGAGAACCAGGACAGCGACTTCACCTGGGCCGAGTTCGTCAAGCGCACCAACGGCGAGCTCGTCGCCGGCTGGGGCAATCTGGTCAACCGCACTGCCACCATGATTCATCGCAGCTTCGGTCAGATCCCGGCTGCAGGCGAACTGAACGCCGACGATCTGGCTCTCCTGGCGTCGGTCAACCAGGGCTTTGCGACCATCGGCTCCCTGATCGAGCGGCACCGCCAGAAGCAGGCGCTCAGCGAGGCCATGCGGGTGGTGGCTGAGGTCAACAAGTACGTCACCGACCAGGCGCCGTTCAAGCTCAAGGCTGAGGACGAGCGCGAGCGACTCGCCACGATTCTGCACGTGATAGCCCAGGCGGTCAGCGACTGTACGACGATGTTGAGTCCCTTCCTGCCGCACAGCTGCAACCAGGTCCATGCCGCGATGGGTGGTCTGGGCCAGATCGCGCCGATGCCTCGTATCGAAGAGGTCGACGATCTGGATGGCGGAGAGAGCTACCTGATCATCACCGGCGACTACAGCGGCACCCCCCGGTGGGAGTCGCGTCCCATCACGGTGGGCACCCCGATCTCCAAGCCGTCCCCGATCTTCACCAAGCTCGACCCGTCCGTAGTCGAGCAGGAGCTCGCACGGCTCGCCCCTGCTGGCGCCGAAGAGTCGGCGTGAGCCAGTTCGGTCCAGACGTGGCGCCGCCGGCCCCGGACGCGCTGCCGATCGCCGTGGTCGACAACCACACCCATCTGGATCTCTCGCGCGAGGACGGTCCGGCCCCTGACGTCCAGGCGGTGATCTCGGCTGCGACCGCGGTCGGGGTGCCCCGGATGGTCCAGATCGGCTGCGACCTGCGCGGGGCCCGTTTCACCGTTGAGGTCATCGACCGGTACGCCGCACTGCTAGGTGGCGTGGCGCTGCACCCCAACGAAGCACCCAGGCTGGCCGATCGAGGCGAGCTCGAGTCCGCCCGCAGCGAGATCGAGCTGCTCGCCTCCCACCCGAGAGTCAGGGTGATTGGCGAGACAGGACTGGACTATTTCCGGACTGGCACCGAAGGCGCTGCGGCCCAACAGGACTCGTTTCGCTGGCACATCGATCTGGCCAAGCGCACCGGCAAGACACTGCAGATCCACGACCGCGACGCGCATGGGGACGTCCTGCGGATCCTGGCCGAGGAAGGGGCGCCGGAACACACCGTGATGCACTGTTTCTCGGGCGACATGGCGATGGCGCGTGAGTGTGTCCAGCGGGGCTACTTCCTGTCCTTCGCCGGGACAGTGACGTTCAAGAACGCCACGGGTCTGCGCAATGCGCTCGCGGTCACGCCAACGAAAAACCTGCTGGTCGAGACGGATGCGCCATATCTGACCCCTGCGCCGTATCGCGGGGCGACCAACGCGCCTTACCTCATACCGCTGACAGTCAGGGTCATGGCGGCCGTTTTGAGCACGGATGTGCCCTCTCTGTGCACTGCGTTGGAGGCCAATTCGGAGCTGCTCTACGGCCCTTGGTAAGCACAATCGAGGCCGTTTGACACCGATAGTGGATTAAAAGTGACCTTAATCACAGGCCGTGCGGGTGTGCTCGATTTGAATTTGACCGGACCAACCTAGTCGGCCATCGTGAATGGCTGTTGGCCGGGGTCTGCGAGTTCTCGGACGGCGCGTACTGGGGGTGCTCGACCGAAGTCGGGCACCTTTATTTATGTGCGTGACGCTTCCGTCGCATCGATGCCCGGATCGAACTAGCTCTGGAGCGTTGTGAGGTTTCCGTCTATCCGGCATATTGTCCAAGGACTCTCAGTCCAGCGTTTTGCCCCAGGATTTTCAGTCCAGCGTTTTGCCCCAGGACCAGTTGTCCGGCGCACTGCCCAAGCCGCTGTTGTGGTGGCCCTCGTTGCCGGCGCTGTCGGCTTCGCCTACTTCGACAAGTCGGTTTCCCTTTCTGTTGATGGCAAGACCTCGACAGTCCACGTGTTCGGCAGCACCGTGGCTGACGTGTTGAACAATCAGGGCATCAAGCTCGACAGCCACGACATCGTTGCCCCGGCCGTGTCCACGCCGCTGGCGGACAACCAGAAGGTCGTCGTTCACTATGGCCGCCTCCTGACGGTCACCGTCGACGGGAAGACCCAGGAGTTCTGGACAACCTCGACCACCGTCTCCGGCGCTCTTGCCGAACTCGGCATTCGCGCCGACTCCGCCAAGCTCTCGGTCTCACGTTCTCAGCCGCTGGGGCGGATGGGCCTTGTCATGTCGGTCCAGACCCTCAAGAACCTCACTGTCTCAGTGGACGGCAAGACGCTGAAGGCCAGCACCACCAGTGCCACCGTCGCCGACCTGCTCTCCGAGCTCAAGGTCACGGTCGGTCCCAAGGACCGGGTCACCCCGGCCCTGAACACACCGCTGACCGCGAGCACCTTGAGCGTGTCCGTGGCCCGAGTGGTGCAGAAGACGGTCTCCACGACCGAGCCCATCGCCTTCGGCACCGAGCTTCGCAATGACGCCACCATGCTGACCGGCAACACGAACACGCTGACGGCAGGCAAGGCAGGCAGCAGGGTCGTCAACCACCTGCAGACCTGGGTCGATGGCAAGCTCGA
>PMJN01000345.1 GCA_003157445.1 Micrococcales bacterium | reverse complement strand
CCACGGTCACCGCCACTTCCACGCAAGCAAGATCGGCCAGGGCAGCGTACAGGCGCCACGTATCCTCGGGGTTGACCCGCCCGCACGAAGCGGCCCGGTGCTCGAGGGGTAGGTGCTCAGCACCTTTGCCCCGCGGCCTCGCGGGCGAATCACGATGGCCGCACGGCCGTGCGTGTCCCTTGCCAGCACCTGTCCGTCGGTGACCCCACAGGCAGGAAGGCACGAGCATTCGGTCCGCCGCCCACGCGGAAGGTCAGTACCTCTCCGGACTTGATAGAACCAAAGTCCCGCTCAAAAGTGAGCCGCGCCACGTCGTCCTCGATCGGGTCGACCAAGCCGTACATCAGCTGGTTCCGCACCCCCACCAGGTCCTCGGTCGCGGTCCACCATGGGCGACGCGGGAAGTCACTCTCACCAGGACAGTACGACACGTACACCGTCGCCCTTGCTCGGCCAGCTCACCGAGACGAAGCCACGAAGGCCCGGTCAGCTGCTTGGTTTACGGGACGAGATAGAGCTTGTGACCCGCGGTGATTCCGTCGCTCTCTCGCACGAAACCCAGCGGTAGGGCGGCCTCCCGCGCCGCGACATGGGCCTGCTCCAGGGCGCCAAACACCAGGGTCCGGTCCTGCTCGTCGGCCAGCGGGTAGCCAGTCTCCAGGTAGGAAGAGACCACAAGTGCAGTTTGCGCCGGTAGCCGCGCGCAAGCCGTCACGTCGATCGCGTCCAGCACCCGACCGAACGCCTGCAGCTCGAGCAGGGGGGTCTTCGCCGTGCCGTCTGACGTGGTGATCCCGAAGTGCATCTCGAACGGGTGGTGGCGGTAGGGATCCTGGCCAATGAGCGGGTCATAGTCGGTGTTGTTCCATGCGATCCAGCCCGTCGAGCCGCCCAGCAACGACAGGTGCAGCTGCTGACGGTAGTAGTGGCCGGAGTTCTCCCCAGAGGCGAAGTCGCTGAACAGCCCGAACTCCTCGAGCACAATCGGGCGTCCGCCCACCGCGGCCAGCTCGCAGATGAGCGCCGACTTCAGGTGCTGACGCACCACGTCGGTCTCCGACTTGTATACGTGGGGGCCCACGAAGTCGACCAGCGCTGCGAGCTCGCGCACCGAGAAGCCGTTGTCCCTGCCGGTTACCTCGATGCCCCAGGCACCGTCGCCGAGTGACACTGGCTGGGTCCCGCCGCCGGCCCGGACGGCCTGAACCATCAGCTCAGCCCACGCGGTTACGGCCTCCGTCGAAGCGTGGCCTTTCTGCCTATTCGTGCGTTTCGTCCCCGCAGAATGTCAGTCACTTGGCAGGTGGTGCCGTCGTCCCTCGGACCCGCAAGCTCGAGGTGGGCACCTGGATGCGACCCCGGTCGCGGCCGTCGACCAGGTCCAGGAGCACAGAGGCAGCCAGTGCCCCGTATGCCGGGGTGTCCCTGAAGAGCGCGGTCACGGCCGGGTGAACAAGGGTGGTCAGGTATGAGTCATCCCAGCTCACCACGGACAGTTGAGCCGGAATAGACACCCCGCGGGTGGCCGCTACAGCGAGGCCAGCAAGTGCCATCACATCGCTGGCGTACACGATCGCCGTTGGTGGTTCCGGCTGGTCGAGCAACCGCTGGGTCACTTCAGTCGCCTGGGGCCCGGTGTACTCGGCCTCGATCGTCTCTACTGTCACGCCCAGTGCCGCGCCCGCGCGCCGAACGCCCCGCCGCCGCGCCCTCTCAAACACGAAGCCAGCCGGGCCGCTCACATGGGCGATCCGCGTGTGCCCCAGGGCGACCAAGTGATCCACGACGATCCTCGCGTCGGCGCCATGATCGGTCCACAGACAGGGCAGCGCGCTGCCCTTGATCGGACCCCCACACAGCACTGCGGGTAGGCCAAGGCCTTCAACCGCAGGCAACCTCATGTCGTGGTAGCGCTCGTCAACCAGGATGACACCGTCAACACGGCGCTCCCCCCACCAACGCTCGTAGGTCTTGGTCTCTGCCTCGGGATGTTCACCAATGACCCGCAGCAACAGGCTCGACCCTCGCTCGGTCAGAACCTGCTCGACCCCCGTGAGGAAAGGAATGAAGAACGTCTCGATGGTCGGCAGGTCGGAGGGCCGAGCAAGCACGAGCCCGATCACCCCAGTCTCCGCGCCCGCGAGTGCACGAGCACTGCTGCTGGCATACCAGCCAAGGTCCTTCGCCAGATCAAGTACCTTCTCGCGCGTCGCCGAACTAACTCCTGGCTGTCCGTTCAACGCGTAGGAGACCGCCGCCTTGGAGATGTCCAGACGCCGTGCAATGTCGGCCATGGTAGCCCGGGTAACCGGCCCCGCGCTCGAAGAACCCTTCGCCATCACGGCCTCACCCTTAGTCGTGGCTAGCACCGTTATGGCCACCAGTCATCATCACCCCCGCCCTATTCTCCTGAACCGGACAAGTAGGTTTTCAGCCAGATAACCCTATCGATTCGTTCTCCGGTAGACGTCACCGACGTGGCCACGATGGATGGCTGTTGGTTCCAGACGGTGTTGGTGGCTTGGCTGCCATTGGCCGTGATGACATCGCTCGGGGTGCCACTGTCCAGCCCACGGTGACCCTTGGTCGCGGGGCCAGCCTTCGACCATCAGAGGATCGCCAGGATCAGCTGTTGCCACTTCTGCTGGCCGGCTGGCTGGTCGCAATGTTCGGCTTCGACGATCCCCTGCGTCGAAGTCCTATGGCCGGGTTCAGGAATGACTGACCGTGAGCGCATGTGCGCCTCAGGACGCCTCACCCGCCCTGATGAAGCCCCGACGTTGAGTCCTCAGCCCAGCACCCGGCTGGAGTATCCGGCCCACTCGGCGTCGCGCAGCTCAACCTTGCGGATCTTGCCCGTCGCGGTCTTGGGCAGCGACTCCACTATCTCGACCCGGTCAGGGGCCTTGTAGTGGGCAATCTGCGTTCGCACGTGCGCAATGATCTGTTCGGCAGTGAGGATAGCTCCCGCTTTGGGCACCACGAAGGCCTTCGGGCGCTCACCCCACTTCGCGTCTGGATGGCTGACCACGGCCACCTCGAGCACGCCGGGGAAGGAGTCGATGGCTGACTCGACCTCGATCGTCGAGATGTTCTCCCCGCCGGAGACAATGATGTCCTTGGCGCGGTCCCGCAACTCCAGGTAGCCATCGGGATGCCAGACCCCGAGGTCGCCCGAGTGGAACCAGCCGCCACGGAATGCTTCGGCAGTGCCTTCGGGATCGGCAAAATACCCCTTCATGACGTTATTGCCGCGCATGACAACCTCCCCGAGCGTCATCCCGTCACGCGGGACGTCGCTCATCTGCTCGTCGACCACCCGGAC
>PMJN01000327.1 GCA_003157445.1 Micrococcales bacterium | reverse complement strand
GGTTGGTTAGACTTGATTCTATGAGCGACTCGCGGATTCCCGTCAACGGACTCGACGACCCGAACGACCCCGTGGCACCCCAGAGAGAGCCTGTTGGCCCTTCACGGTCCACTGCGGTGATCGAGCGTGAGCGGGTCGAGGAGCAGACCAGCGAGCCGGGCGATCACGAGCGGTTTGCGCACTATGTCCGCAAGAACAAGATCATGGACAGCGCCATGTCTGGGGAGCCTGTGGTCGCGCTTTGCGGCAAGGTCTGGGTGCCGGGACGTGATCCCAAGAAGTTCCCGGTGTGTCCAACCTGCAAGGAGATCTTCGACGGCCTACGCGCCCCCCAGGATGGTAAGGACTAATCCGACCAGCATCGGATCCGCGGCGCAATAGCACATCCCAGCCTCAGGCTATCGTTGGATACCTCGGCATGTCGTTGGCCGAATCCCGTTACTGTTAGCGGTCTATGAGCACCGCAGCCGCTTCCCATCTTTCACCAGCTTTCCCGGAGCGAGCCGCGTGGGGGACAGCGTCCAAGCTGCGCGCATGGCAGGCGGACGCGCTCACGCAGTACCTGAGTTCCACCCCCCGCGACTTCCTGGCAGTTGCCACCCCGGGGGCCGGCAAGACCACCTATGCGCTGCGTCTGGCGACCGAACTGTTCGCCATGGGCTTGATCAGCCGGGTCACTGTGGTGGCGCCGACTGAGCATCTCAAAACTCAGTGGGCCGATGCGGCCTCGCGGGTCGGCATCCGAATTGACCCGCATTTCACCAATGCGGCAGGGCGCCACGGCGCGGAGTTCCACGGTGTCGCCGTGACCTACGCGCAGGTGGCGAGCAAGCCGCTGCTGCACCGTGCGCGGACCAAGGCTGCGCCCACTCTGGTCATCCTTGACGAGATTCACCACGGCGGTGACAACCTGTCGTGGGGCGATGCGATCCGAGAGGCTTTCGAGCCGGCCACCCATCGACTCGGGCTGACAGGCACGCCGTTTCGTTCCGACACCAGCCCCATTCCGTTCGTGCGTTACGAGATGGGCGCGGACTCGATCCGCCGCAGCGAGGCCGACTACACCTACGGGTATGCCGAAGCCCTTCGTGACGGCGTTGTCCGCCCAGTGCTGTTCCTCGCTTATGGCGGCTCGATGCGCTGGCGCACCAAGGCGGGCGACGAGGTGGCGGCACGGTTGGGGGAGCCGATGACCAAGGATGTGACTGCTCAGGCGTGGCGGACCGCATTGGATGTCAAGGGGGAGTGGATCCCAGCAGTTCTTGCAGCGGCTGACAAGCGGCTGACTGAGGTAAGGCGCGGGGTGCCGGACGCAGGGGGTCTGGTGATCGCGTCGAACCAGACCCAGGCTCGGGCTTACGCCAAGATCCTTCACAGCATTTCGGGCGAAGGGCCCGTCGTCGTGCTCTCGGACTATGCCGGCTCCTCAGGCAAGATCGAGGAGTTCGCCGAGGGCAACCAGCGCTGGATGGTTGCGGTCAGGATGGTCTCGGAGGGTGTTGATGTCCCGCGGCTGTGTGTCGGCGTCTACGCGACGTCGACTTCCACGCCGCTCTACTTCGCCCAGGCCGTCGGCCGCTTCGTTCGCGCCAGACGCCGTGGCGAGATTGCGTCGATCTTCCTGCCGAGCGTGCCGCTGATCCTTGAGCACGCGGCGAGTCTGGAGCAGGAGCGCGACCACGCCCTGGACAGGGTCTCCAAGCCTGGCGACGAAGACTCCATCTGGTCGCCCGAGGATGACCTTCTGACCGCGGCCAACCGGACGGGGTCGACAGCCGACCTGGATGAGCTGTCGTTCGAGGCGCTGGAGTCAGAGGCCGAGTTCGACCACGTGCTCTTCGACGCACAGCAGTTCGGTCTCAACGCTGAGGTGGGCAGCGCTGACGAGCAGGAATTCCTGGGTCTGCCAGGGCTGCTCGAGCTTGACCAGGTTGCGACGCTGCTGCGCGCGCGTCAGTCTGCGCAGAAGGGCTCTTCTCGCAAGAAGGCTGATCCTGAGCTGGCTACCCACCGTGCTATGGCAGCCTCTCGCAAAGAGCTGAACTCACTGGTGTCGGCATACGCTCGTAAGTCCGGCATCCGCCATGCCGTCGTGCATGCTGACTTGCGGCAGAGCTGTGGCGGGCCAACACTGGACCAAGCCGATGCTGCTCAGGTCGCACAGCGGATCGAGGCGATCCGGCGCTGGTTCGTCGGGCGTCGCTGAACTCTTCACAAAGGTGACTTCCGGCCCTATGTCTCGTTGTTGTCGGGTGCGAAACTGCACCTGACAACTAGGTGCTGGGAGCGTGCGATGTCTGAGCGACGATCCATCGGACCGGTGGACACCATGTGGCTGAACAGGGACCAGCCCACCAACTTGATGGTCATCGACGGTGTCATGTGGTTCGAGGAGATGATCGACCTCGAACGGCTCAGCATGGTGATCCAGCGTCGGCTTCTCAACCGCTATCCCGTTTTCTCACAGCGGCCGATGCCGCCGTCCATCCCGTTCGGGATGCCCCACTGGGAGGATGACCCAGACTTCGACCTCGGGCGCCACCTGAAACGGGCCACGCTACCGCCGCCCGGCGACCAGGTGGCGTTGCAGCGCTTCGTCGAGAATCGGATGAGCGTGCCGTTCGATCGCGCCCACCCGCTGTGGGAGTTCTTCCTTGTCGATGGCTACCTGGGAGGCTGTGCACTGGTGTCGCGGTTCCACCACTCGCTGGCCGATGGCATTGCTCTTTCGCAGGTGTTGCTCTCCTTGACCGACGCCTCACCCGCCGTGGACCTCGAGGAGAGCGAGGAACACGGGGCGCGCTCGAAGGCGACGGGCGGCTTTACGGGCGCGGCCCGGGCACTGCGGGACACGGGACTACAGACAGTCCGCAGTGGCCTTCACGCGATCTCTTTGCTCCCTGAGCTGGCCAACCCGTCCCTGGCCGCGAACGTGCTGGAGCTCGGCTGGCGAACAGGAAAGGTCGTCGACACGCTGTTGTTGGGGCACAACCCGCCGAACCTGTTCTCGCAAGGGAAGCCGGGTGTCGACAAACGTGCAGTCTGGTCCGGGCCGCGAACGATCAAAGAGGTCAAGCGCGTAAGTCTGCTCACCGGGGCCACGGTCAACGACGTGATCGTCGCGGCGGTTTCGGGAGCCGTCAACACTTACTTGCGCGACCGCGGCGCGGATCCTGTCGATCTC
>PMJN01000085.1 GCA_003157445.1 Micrococcales bacterium | reverse complement strand
GCATCAACACCGGCGACTACGCCACGGCCTTTGGGATGCTCAGCGCGAACGCGCAGTCCCTGACCTCCTTCGAGGCGTTCCGCCAGGGGGAGCTCACCAGCTACATCGTCACGCTCAGTATCATGGGCATCACCCACACGCCTACCCAGGACAGCGCTGAGGTTACGTTCACCAGCGTCCAGGACCCCGCCCTCGGCGGACACCAGCAGTCATGTAGCAACTGGAAGATGACCTACACCTTGATCCCCAACGGCTCGAGCTGGCTGATTGACACCGCCACCCCATACCAGGGCAGCCCCAGCCCATGCTGAGACGCGCAGCCGCACTGGCCGGCGCGCTGCTCGTGACGCTGACCGCCGCCTGCCAGAGCGGCACCCTCACACCCACCCTCACACCCATCAGCACAGCCGCCAGAGCGGCGCCGAGCTCGCCGGCCGCCGTGAGTACTCCGGCGCCGGCGGCGACCACTACCCACCCCGCGGCCGCCAAAGCGAACCCGGGTGGTCTGTCCGATGCCCAGATGGTCGGTCAGCTGTTCATGGTCTACGTCTACGGCTCCGGCGCCGACAGCGCGACGCCGGCTCAGCGCGCCGCCAACATGGCCCTGTTCGGGGTCGCCACCCCCGCCGAAGTGGTAAGACGTTGGCACCCCGGCGGCATCATCTTGATCGACACGAACAACCTTGATCCGGACCGCCCTGCCCTGTCCTCGGGCAACGTGGACAACGCGGCCCAGATCACCGCCCTGACCACCGGGCTGCAGCAGGCCGCCCTGGCCGATACCGGGCTGCCGCTGCTCATAGCCACCGACCAAGAAGGCGGCCGTGTCCAACGCATCACCAACGGCGTCACAGCCCGCCCCGCCCAGAAGGCCCTCGCCGGGGCAACCCCTGCAGCACTGACCTGCAGCTACTACGGGCTCGGCGCCCAGTTGCGCGCACTGGGTGTCAACCAGGACTTCGCCCCGGATGCGGATGTGGTCACCACCAGCGCCGGGGTCATCGGCGATCGCAGCTTCGGGCCGGACCCTGCCCTTGACGCCACCGATGTCCAGGCGGCCGTGACCGGCCTGCAGGACGGCGGGGTACTGGCCACTCTCAAGCACTGGCCCGGACACGGCAGCACCAACACCGACAGCCACGCCGCCCTGGCCGTCATCTACCAGAGCGCCAACGCCTGGCGCACCCAGGACCGGGTCCCCTTCGCCCAGAGCGCGCCCATTGCCGCGGCCATCATGGTCGGCCACCTCGCCCTGCCGGCCCTGGACCCCACCGGGCGGGCCGCCACGTTCTCCCCCACCCTGGTGGCCGGCCTGCTCCGAGGCCAGCTGGGCTACTCAGGGCTCATCATCACCGACTCACTGTTCATGGAACCCGCCCGCGCCGCAGGCACACCCGCCCAGGTCGCGCTCCTTGCCCTGAACGCGGGCGACGACATCCAGCTCGAACCCACCAACCTGCCGGCCTCAGCCACGGCCCTTCAAACCGCGATGGGCACCAACCCCACCGAGCGCGCCCTCATCCAAGCCGCCGCCGGGCGCATCCTGGCAGCCAAGGCGAAACTGAACAACGCCCCGGTCTCACCCCCCGGCTGCTGAACCCTACACACACCGGGAAGGTTGCGCCGCAACAACCTTTCTCGCAAGCGACCACAGCGGGGTGAGTCGGCCAAGTCGACGCGCGCAGGTTCACTGCCGCTGGTCACGTTCGACGACCGTGAACCGAACGGCCGCCGCTGATCCGAGCACGCAGTCCCTGTCCGGCGGCGCCGGCAGCAACACCGACGCCTGCAGCCCACCACCGGCTGATGGGCGGAAAGTCATCCTTCCCTGCTGCAGGGGCGGCAGCTGGCTGATGATCGGATCGGGGTCCTGGTTGGCGCCGGGGACTGCGGAGTTCCACGCCGCGTATGCCGCGAGCCCGGTGCCGCCGGATACGGGATCGACGTCGATGATCAAGGTGTCCTCCCACAACGGCACTTGCTCGGTCGCGTTGGCGAAGTCGAAGAAGCCGCTGGGGCGATGCACGGCGAACAGCCGAAGCGTGAGCATGTGCCGCATCTGGCGGTCGGCCACAGGAGTCGAGGTGTCCTTACGGTCGCAGGGGTCGATCAGGAAAGTACGAACCAGAGGCACCTGAGAGGGATCCGGCTCGTTGCTCAGCATGATCGGGCACCAGTGCGCCGTGCTCTGCTCGCTCATCACCACCGAGCTGCCGCGAATCGCAAGCCGCATATCGAGCTGGTAGGACACATCGCCGGGAGGTAACTGTGCCCCGACCAGGGTCGCGGTGACTGCCCACCGCCCGAACAGGAAACGGCGCAGGTTCTGGTAACCCTCTTCGGAGTTGACCTCACCGTAGGAGCCCGAGTGCGACTTGTGGACAAATGCTCGGTGGGCGGACTGCACGTAGGCGTTCTCGATCTGCACCAGTCCGTCGCTCTTGGGACCGACAACGGTCGCCGGACCCCAGCCGTAGTCGCTCGGGTCGGTCCCGACCAGGCAGAAGATGTTGTTGACGTCGAAGGACCCATCGGCGATGACGCGCGGATCCCAGCCCTTATCGCTTTCCTCACCGAACTTCTTGGCCGGGTCCAGGTAGCCCTGCATCAGCTCTGGGGCAAAGATGTCCGACCCAGCCGGGTTGAAAGTGGCCTCGACCCATTGTGCGAGGCCTCCGGTCGAACGGATGCCGCCGTGCGGGGTGCCGTAGGTGAACAGCTTGGCGACCAGCTCGCGACCCGGCGTGCGACCACCTTGTTGGGAGACCTTCTGGATCATGCAACGTGCGATCAGGCCTCCCATGGAGTGTGCGACCAGATACACCTGCTGGGCACCGGTACGCGCGAGGACCTGCACGACCAGGTCGTAGAGCCCCTGGGCGGCATTCTCAATGTTGAAGCCCCCGGCACTGACCTGATGGCGAAACATCGAGCCAAGCCGTTGGACAAGGTTCTCATCCGGGGCAGGTTTGAAGGTGGTGGCGAACGCATCGTAGAAGCGGTAGATCCATAGTGAGTTTGAGCTCACCCGAATGCTCGTGTCGTCCAAAACACGTTGCTGGCTGCCGTAGACGTAGAGCTCGTACCTCTCATCGGTGATCAATCGGACCAGTGGTCCCTCGAACTGGTAAAACGCCGGGTCACCGTCACCGTCGATGCGAACATGGGTCGCGCCATTGTTGAACCCGTAGAAAGGATCGTCGACCTGGGCATCGATGCCAACAGTCGGACCCGCGTAGCCGCGTATGTAGATAATGGGCAGCATATTCATAGGTTGCATCCCCCTCGCGCCCGCCCGCCGCGGACATCAGCCCAACGGTAGGGACATATCCTCTGCGCGACAAGATGACCTATGCGGGATTCACACCAAGACACATGAGCTGAGCGTGACTTTCAACAGATGGCAAAGTAACCGCAGAAACCCTGCCTGAATATCGGGATCGACACGTACGCTCGGATCTCTGCGTGCCCTCAGAGCCCACACATCAGGGGTGATTCAGCATCCGCACTTCGGGGGCCGTACGGATACACCGACCTAGTGCCACTTCATCCAATACATTGACCGCGTCGCCTCTGGCGTCCGCACCCGCCCATGCGGTATATCCGTCTTATGACGCACCAATTCGTCACGGCCTTTGCGGTCCTAGTCAACCAGGCCAGCCCCAGCACCCCCGCCAGCACAACCAGCACTGCGGCCACCGCCAGTAACGGCGTCGACAAACTTACCGGGGTCACTGGTCCCCTGGTGCTCTGGTCCATGGTGGGTTTGATTGCGGTGGCCGGGATCATCCTCCTCGTTGGCCGCGGGGGGCTCAACCGCGGATACCTGCTCAAACAGCCAGGGGCACGAACCCTGCGGGGTCGATCATCCGCCCAGCCCGCGGCGGCGAGCGCTGGCCAGGCCACGGCGGCCAATGAGAGCGGGAAGAGTAGCTCAGGACCTGGTGATGACCCGGACACATCGATCGTCCGAAGCTGGCTCGCAATCACGCTCGTGGGAGGGCTGCTCGTCCTCGGCGCAGCCTCCTTCGGGCTAGCCGACGAGACGCTGCGAAGTACCGTCGTCGGCGGCGTGGTGTCCGCATCCAGCGCAGCGGTCGCCTTCTACTTCGCAGGTAAGGCAGCCAGCGAGGCTCGCAAGGATCTGGTTAATGCCCAGAACGTCACTCTCGTAGCAGTACCAGACCTGCAGGGTTTGACCATTGACGCAGCACGGGGAAAGGCCAGCGGACAAGGTCTCTTCTTGGCATTCGATCCTGGCGTCCAGTTCAGCGGCACCGACGTGGTGGCTTCGAGCAGCCCGCCAGCCGGTACCCAGGTTCAGTCGGGGGCATACATCGTCGTCCGCAAGTAGCTGGCGACCTCGCTCTGGCCTCTGGTCAGGGATCTGGACCAAGACCTTCTGTTGGGGTCGGGGTCTGGTTCAAGACCGGCACAGGCCGGCGGGAGTCGAGATTAGGCGCATCGCGGCTTGTACACGAAGTACGGCTGGCGAAATGCTTGACATACCAAGCATCTGGTTAGATATGGTGTGCAAGTGCCCGGGGAAGCCGAACACATCCAAAGACATTCGAGGAGCGCACCATGGCAACAGCAAGCACCACCGCCGGCAACAACACCAAAACCACCCCTGCGGGCGAGGTGACTGACATCGCCCAGAAGTTCCGTGAGCAGTTGGTCTCCAACCTCCAGCAGGGTCAGAAGTTCTCGGTCGACGCCGCCAAGGAGTGGGCCAAGGCCGTATCGGTCCTAGCCATCCCGGACCTGCCGAAGATTCCCGGTCTCCCGGATGCGCCCAACCTGGAAACCACAACCAAGTACACCTTCGATGTTGCCGCAGACCTGCTCAAGGCCCAGCGCGAGTTTGTGTTGAACCTGACGAACGTGGTCGTTCCCGCCAAGACGCTCTGATCGGTCTCCTCTTCAGCTTCCGCCCAGCACATTGAGCTCAACCTAGGAAGTAGACGAATCACCGGCAGCAGCACGGCATGACGTCCGGCCCGCGCTGGAAGTCTCATCTCGGTGCAGTGACAGGTTTCCAATCTGTCACTGCACCGACTGCTTGCGCAGCGCGGTCTCAAACCGCTGCCTGAGCCAGGTCGAGCGCGTGCTTGACAACCGGTGGGTCAAGGCAACTGGAGGCCATCGCCGAGACGCTGAGCTATCCGCCCAGAGCCGGCTGAACAGCCAGGCATGTTCCGTCTGGGCGAGAACTTGGACAACGGGTCGAACGAGGACACGATCCGGGCCGAAGGCCCGACCCGAGCAAGTCCGCCACCACCGGTTTCGGCCGCCAGCGAGCACTGACCCCTCGGAACTAGTCATCTGGCTCTGCCAGGTTGCACGAAGGCATCCAGTGCGATCATGGGCTGGTAAGGACATACTCCCTCAGCGATACGCTAGATCGGTTGGAACCGGTGAGCATTGTTGACATCGGCGCCAACCACCAAGGAACTGATGGCAGGTGGAGAACTGGATCCTCGGGCTTGCGGCCTCGCCTCTGATCTATCTCGGGATGTACCTGTTCGCCACGATTGACGGGTTCTTCCCGCCGATTCCCAGCGAGTCGTTGGCAATTGCCCTGACGGCTCTGTCGGTGTCCAGCGGCAAGCCGAACCTGCAGCTGATCATCCTGGTTGCCGCGGCAGGGGCCTTCACCGGAGACCAGATCGCCTACGTAGTCGGTCAGCGAGTCAACACACTGCGAATCCCGCTCCTGGCAGGCCCCCGCGGACAAGGGACCCTCCAGTGGGCAAAGCGGACCCTTGCCCACCGGGGGGCGTCCTTCATCCTCGCCGCGCGTTTCATCCCGGTCGGGCGGGTGTGCGTGAACATGACCGCCGGTGCGGTGGGCTACTCGCGGCGCCGGTTCGTAGTGCTCGCCGCGATCGCCTCCCTGTCCTGGTCTTCGTACTGCGCCGCGATCGGCATCGGGGCCGGTGCATGGTTCAAGGGCCACCCCCTCGGCGCGGTCGCAGTCGGTGTGGGCAGCGGCCTGCTCATCGGCCTGGTCCTGGACTGGGCCCTGCGTCGAGTCGCCTATCGCCAGAACCGGGCTGGCGGGTCAGGCCGCCCAGCCGCCATTCAAACCGGTCCTGGCCGCCTCATCGACCGGGTGCGGCGAAAGAGCTAGGCCGCCTTACCCAACTGCGACCGCACTCGCTGGCCCGCCTCCGGTTCGGAAAGCGCCCGCAATCGGTTCGGGGGCTCAACCAGCANNGACCGCGCGACCGGGTCAACTCACAGCTCGGCCAGGTACCACCCAACGGTTAGTCAACCAAGGTGCCAGCGCGCACGACACTGGTCTGGAAAGTCTGCACACCGGGCTTGGAGCACACCGTCTGCGGTGCGCTTATAAGCAGCGATCCGGTGGAGCCGGGTGGGAAGATCCGGTAGCCGGTGGCTCGCCCAGGCTGACATGCCTGGGGGTCGTAGTTCCCGTAGTTGGCGACTTGCACGCTCACGTGCGCGCTCGCGCCCGGCACGAGTACGACCGGCGCAGGCACGAAGCGGCTGTCGCGCCGAGCGGGCGCGGCGATCTGGTGCCCGTCGGTACCGGCAGTGAAGGACACGCCGGGGTAGCCGTCCAGGGTGCAGGTCAGGCGGCTGCGGTTCGTGAGCAGCAGCGCGACGTGAAAGGTGCCTGCGGCGCCCAGACTGCGCCCAAGGCTCGCGCCAAGATTAGAGGAGACACAGGGGCCCAGCCGTGCAGGCGTTGTCGACGTGCTGACCTGCGCCCCAGCGGTGGCAGCGGTAACGACTGCAGTAGTTGCCACGGCGGTGGCAGCGGTAGCAACTGCCGTGCTCGCGGTGGCAGTGGGCGTTCCCGTGGTGCTGTTGGCCGGCGACGAGCAGGCGGTCAACGCCAGGGTAGGCAGCAGTGTCAAGCCGAGCGCATGCTTGAGCTTCATACCCCTCCTGACGTCGCACCGTGCAGAGAACTTCCAGCCCCTTAGTGTGACACCGGTGCGGGGCGGCAATTACCGCCGAGGAATGTCAGGACAGGGCGTGGATACCGGCACCCTGGCGGTGGCCAACCCTTGCTTTCGGTCCGCCCAGCGAGCGCCAGGACCGTAGAAACGTTGATGAGAGCGTGGGAGCCCTTCACTGGATCGGCCCCAGGCGTACTTGTGTACAACTCCAAACATGCTCGCACTGCGATCATCTGGCCGTCGGGCCGCTGCTCCCAACCCAGGACATCGTCGAACCCTGTTCTGAGCTCGTCGCCGCGGGGCCTGATCTGGTGGCGTCGCCGAGTTGCCGGGCGGCGAGCGAGCTCATCGCTGCCCCAACGCACAGTCCTGTGGCTGTAAAGGAAGTGGGCGCCGACCGCACCCACTTCGAGGTCATGGGCAACTTCGACTCGTCCCAGCTGTCCGGCCAGGCCCGTGTCTGAACGTGGCGCCGCAGGGTGCCGGCATCGCCAGACAAACGATGAACGGCGCGAAACCCTTCCAAGGCGCCGGCAGGAATGACAGGCTTGGATCGCGCGCTGGCCTCACAACCACACCTACGACGAAAGGACACTGTCATGACCGAACGAAATGTGTCTCTGCTGGTCGCCGCCTACGGGGATGACGCTTCAGCAGCAGCGCAGGACTTCCAATCGATCAAGGCACTGAGTGAGACCGCAGTGGTGGCTGCGGTGGTGATGGAGCGAGACTCCGCTGGCAATGTCGAGGTCAAGGAGCACGGCGGTGGTCTGGTCGGCGGAGGAACCACAGTCGGTGCAGTCGGCGGGCTAGTGGTCGGCCTGTTCGCACCGCCCCTGCTGCTGGCCACCGTCGTTGGCGCCGGCATCGGCGCCGGGGTGGGGGCCCTGGCGAAGCGGCACGAGGAGAAGGAGATCGGGGTCAACGCCGAGGAATGGCTTCCCCCTGGCTCCTCGGCCATCGTGGCCGTCGTGGACGACCTGTACCTGGACCGAGTCGACCTCGCGGTCGAGAAGGCAAACAAGAAGGTCAGCAAGGCTATCGACAAGGGCGACTACGACGCCGTGGTCAAGGCAGTCAATGAGGGCGACGAGAAGATCATCGACGCCGCCGAATCCTGAGCGAACCAACACGTCACAGGCATGAGCACGAAGTGTTGTGCTCATGCCTGTGACTGTGGGCGTTCCTGGGACATGCCCGGCTTGAAGGAAACCGTTTGCAGGTGCGCGCTCGCCTGCCCGTGAGTGTCTCGCCCAACCCCGGGTTGTGGGGGGACCGATCACGAAGAAGGCATTTGCCGGGGCTGGACTGGCCCCAGCTGTGGGCCTTGCAGTCGGGCGGTCTGCCCGACGAGGTCGTTGGTGGCGTCCGTGTGGGTCTCGACCTTCCCTGACCGAAGGCGCAGGCCCCTGGGGCCCGCGCGAGTCACTACCGTGGTTCTTCGCAGATGAAGAACCTCATCGACGAGCGCGCCACCAACTCGGCACAGGCTGCGCAGACCGCGACCGCACAGGTCGCAAACCCCCGTGCGAAGCGAACACGGCCCGAGTCCATCCCACTGTCAAATGTCCATCGGGCACCGGCCGGAGACGGCGGGTTTGCTCGTAGTCGCGCGACAGTGGTCGAACGTCATCGTCCATTCGGGTGATGGGCCCAGAATCAATGGGCTGACTTGCGCACCGAGTGGACTGAAACTGACCAACTCGATACAGCGCCCCTCGTCTTTATGTACGTTTCTTATCAATGACGGCAACATAGGCGTGCCCGCGAGGGGACATAGCTGATGGCAGATGTGATGTCCGGGTGTTCGGACCGTCCAAGGCCAGTGGTTCAGGTCTGGGATAGCCAATTCCGTGCCGTGCCGGTCCCTTGCCCGCTGTCGGGCGATAACCAAGGTGCCTACCGGCGCAGCGCAACACGTAAGACGGTCGCGCCCGAGGTGCCGCGTGAGTAGCCCGGTAGGAATCTCGGTCATTCAAAACCAAGAGAAATCAGGGCTGCTGTATCGGGGACGTTGGGCGGTCGGCGCCGTGACGGGCCTTCTGCTGCTATCGGTACTGGCCGTCTACAGCACGGGCGATGTGAATCGCACGTTTTCCGACCTGGGCGAAAGCGCGGTCGCGGCGCTTGCTGCGGTCAACTGCATGCTGGCCGCCCGATCCTCGTCCGGCCGGCTACGGGTCGCCTGGGGTGGGCTCGCTGGGGCCACCCTGTCGTGGGCGGTCGGCCAGGCGATCTGGTCATGGTACGAGCTGGTCCAGCACACCCCGACGCCATTCCCGGGGCTGTCCGACCTGGGTTACCTCGGCTTCCCGGTTGGTGCCGTGATAGCGCTGGCAATCTTCCCCTCCGACGTCTCCAGCGCCCACCGGTGGCGGATGACTCTAGACGGCCTGATGACTGCCTGCGCGATCGGGCTGGTCTCGTGGGCGACGGCCCTGGGTGCTGTCGTGCGTGCTGGCGGCGACTCACCGTTGGGGTTGTGCGTATCGGTGGCCTACCCGATTTCCGACATCGCCTTGCTGGTCGTCTGCGTCCTGGTGCTCTCCCGGTCCAGGGCACACCGGGTGCCACTGGCATTCATCGCCGCGGGGCTAGCCCTGATGGCGATAGCAGACAGCGGTTTCGCCTACCTGGTCTCAACAGATTCCTACGCCACAGGCAACCTGGTCGACCTCGGATGGTTCTTCGCGTTCGGGATGCTCGCGTTCGCCTCCCTCACTACGGGCGCGACCGGTGAAAGTCCACAACACGAGCTCCCATCGGTTGCTGGCGCCGCCCTGCCATACGTCATTCTTGGTGGCTCACTGAGCTTCATGACGTGGCAAATAGCCACCAGAGCCTCGGTCTCGATCGTGGAGATAGTGCTCATGGTCGCGATCGTGTTCCTGGTGTTCTTCCGGCAGTTCCTGACTGTGCGTGACAACCAGGTACTTGCCCGAGCCCTGGCCGAAAGGGAGGCCCAGCTGCGCTACCAGGCGTTCCACGACCCGTTGACCGGGCTCGCGAACCGGGCCCTGTTCATCGACCGGGCAACACATGCCCTGGAGCTGCACCGCCGCGACCGGCGCCCGCTGGCCATCTGTTTCCTCGACCTTGATGGCTTCAAAGCGGTCAACGACCAGCTGGGGCACAAGGCGGGAGACGACCTCCTACGTGAGGTCTCGACGCGCCTGCGCGAGCGTCTCTCGGATGCTGACACCGTCGCGCGGTTCGGCGGAGACGAGTTTGCTGTGCTGCTGGAGAACCAGCCAGAGCCCGTCGAGGTTGCCAGGACGCTGCTCGGCAGTCTCCGCGCGCCCTTCAAGGTGGACGATCGGGTGGTGTCGGTGTTGGCCAGCATCGGCCTGGCGCGAATCGACCCCTTGGACCCGACCCCGACTATCGACGCGTTGCTGATGCGCGCGGACCTGGCGATGTACGTCGTCAAGCGCCGCGGCGGGGCNNCTGGCCTTCCAGCCGATCGTCGACCTGTCCAGCGGGCGGCTGGAGGCGTTGGAGGCGCTGGCGCGATGGGCGCCCGGAGGTAACCCCGCCTCACCAGAGGTGTTCGTGCGGGTCGCCGAGTCGTGCAATCTCATCGACACGCTGTTCAGGTTTGTGCTGCAGGAGGCCTGCGCTCAGATGGCGCGATGGACGGCGCTACCGGGCACCTCCGACATCCGGGTCGCGGTGAACATCACCCCCGGTCAGCTCTCATCGTCCAAGCTGCCTGGGTTCGTTGCTACCGAACTTGCGCGCCACGGCCTGACCGGCGAACAGCTCACCCTCGAGATCCTCGAGACGGGAAGACTCGCGGACACCGCAATCAGCCGCACGGTCTGCCAAGAGCTTCGACGCCTAGGCGTGCGGCTCTCGGTGGACGACTTCGGCACCGGGCAGAGCTCGCTGGCCCGACTCAGGGACCTTCCGATCGACGAGGTCAAGATCGACCGCTCCTTCATCGGCAACCTCGACCACGATGAGGCCCGCCGTCGCTTCGTCTGGGGCGTCGTCGCGTTCGCCGAGCGAATCGGCCTCGCCGTGGTCGCCGAAGGCGTCGAACGGGAGCCAGAGCTCGATGCACTCACCAAGCTCGGCTGCCACCGGGCTCAGGGCTTCCTGTTCTCCCACCCCGTCCCTGCCAGCGCCGTTGACGAGTTCGTGAACTCCCCACGCAATTGGCTCCTCGAGATCCCCAAGACGCCACCCAAGCCCACGGGCAAGGTTCGACAACACCCCAGAGATCACCAAGTTCAGCTCCTCGCGCTCGAGACTCCCCCGGTAGCCGAGCCTCTGAACTGAATCCGACGCGCATTCGGGTTCTTCCTGGTGCGCTCGCGACACCTGGCCGCAGAACAACTGGAAGTTCAAAGGCATCGCCCTGCGCCTGCTCGGTAGCGCTGGGACCTTGCGCTTCGAACCGGCAGCGCCGACTCCAGCGGCCCAGCCCTGTTGCTGGACTGCCTCGTCGGCGCTCTTTGCGCGTATCGCCTACCGTTAGCCTGGGTACAACCCCAGTGCCGCTCAGGAGAGACACGGATCCTGCTGGAATCCCCGGGTCATGTGGCGGCACTGTCAGCTCGCGCGACGTCGATGTCTTCTTGCTCAGGGGCGATGCGGCCGTGCGTGTCACAGATCGGTGATAGGTCGATCTGGTCATCCCCTGACATCACGGCCATCGGGTCGGCACCTTGGGCCTCACAGAACCGCCGAAACCGGTTCGTCTGTGCAAGCCGCCACTGGTGCTCAGCCACATTTTGTGTTTGCTTCATTGGGTCACTCCTAGGGTGAAGAACCGGTCCTTCAGGGTCGACAGAAAGCCCCTGCCGTCTGCGCTGGAGGCTGCGTTCAGCTCTGGGCGGTGAAAACCAAACCTGTTGTGCCCTTTCAGTTGTAGGACCCGCAGTGAACCGCGCCAGGACCTGGCGCGGTTCACGTGCAGACCTGGCAGTCTTGGCCCTGCCAGTCAAGGGCGGACCTGCACATGTTGCCTGCGGGTGCAGTTGGAATCCGGGTCATCTCCTGGCCGCCAGGATGTCAAAGGGCTATTCCTGTCTAGCATCTCAACGCGCCGATGCAACGCCCGGCCCGCAGCGCATCCTCGCCCAGCACAACGTGCTGCATCGTCGTCTCGGGCCGGGCGTGCGCCGGCAGGTTGGGGAGGGCGAACTGGCCGGTTGACCGGCGTAGCCGCCGTGGCGAACCTGTGCCGCACCCAGTGCGGCACAGGGCCCTTAGCATCCTTGGCACACTACCTCGCAGGCCATCGCCGACCCTTGCGCATTGGTCGCTACCGCGTGGTCATCAACTACACGCACAGGGCAAACCTCGCGATAGCTTATGAGCGGCGCGCCCGCAGCAACAAAGCCAGCCTGCAGCCGGTCGCCGAGGCCACCTCACCGTCGGGCTTCAGCTCTGAGCTCGGCGTGCGGCCTCTGGCCTGAGGGCGGTGAGCACACCGTCAGCGGGTTCTCGTGGCCCATTCACGTCTGTTTATCCAGGAGGAATGTCACGGTGGGGCAACACTTCCTCGTCGACCGGTACCGGCAGGCAGGTACGCGCGGCCAACAGCAGTTCGAGGGCGAGCACAGGCAGCGCCGGGCTGAAGAAATAGCCCTGCATCTGGTCACATTGATTGCCTCGCAGGTAGGCCAGCTGAGGAGCTGTCTCCACGCCTTGGGCGATCACCTCCAGGTCGAGGCTGTGACCCATCGCGATGATCGCCAAGGTGATGGCTGCGGCATCTGAGCTTTGGGTGACCTCACGGATGCAACTGCGGCCGATCTTGAGCTTGTCGATCGGGAACCGGCGCATGTACTCCAGGCTGGAGGACCCCGTTCCGAAGTGGTCGATGGAGATCTGCACACCTGCGTCCCTCAGGTTCGCCAAGATGGCGATCGTGCGGTCGGTACTGGTCATCAGCAGGGTTTCGGTCAGCTCGAGCTCGAGCATCCGGCCTGGAACCTCATAGGCGTCCAACGCAAGCAGGACATCGCTTTCCAGATCACCCCTGACGAGCTGACGTTCCGAGACATTCAGCGACACCTGGACCGGGTCGATACCGCGCCGTCTCCATTCCCTGATCTGTTCACATGCAGCGGCGATGGCCCAACGGCCGACATCGACGATGAGGCCGGTTTCCTCCAACGAGTAGATGAACTCACTGGGCGCGATCAAGCCGAAACCAGGCCGGTCCCAGCGCAACAAGGCCTCCAGGCCAACGACATGCCCACATTTGAGCTCCACCTTGGGCTGGTAGTGCAGAACAAACTCCCCGTTCTTGACCGCGTGCCGCAGTGCGCTCTCGAGCTCCAGCCGACGCCACACCTCGGTATTCATCGCACTCGTGAAGAACTGGAAGGCGTCGCGCCCTGACTGCTTGGTCTGGTACATGGCCGTATCCGCACACTTGAGCAGGGTCTCGGTATCGCTTGCGTCATCGGGATGCAACGTGATGCCGATGCTGGCGGTCACGCTCACATCGCGGCCATCCAAGCCGAACGGTTTCCGCAACGCCGTCAGGATCTTCTCGGCGAAGACCGCGGCATCGCGCCGGCCCTGGGCCGTCGTCAGGATCAGCGCGAACTCGTCTCCCTCAAGTCGCCCGATGGTATCGGGGTCCCCCAGACAATCGATAAGCCGATCGCTGACCTGGATCAAGAGCTCGTCGCCGATTCCGTGGCCGTGGGTGTCATTGATGTTCTTGAAATAGTCGAGGTCCAAATGCAGGACGGCGACTGTCTGCCCGGTCGCCGAGGCATACACCAACGTCTTGGTCAGCGTCTCGCAGAAAAGTGTGCGGTTCGACAACCCGGTGAGGGCGTCATAGTGAGTCAGATCCTCCAGACGGCCCTGCACCTCGATGCGCTCGGTGATGTCGCGCGTGACCACCACGATGATCCAGTCGGCTCCCGCGCGGTGAGCTTGGCGGTGCACCTCGACTGGGAAGGCGGAGCCGTCTTTTCGGTGTGCAGTCTCCAACGACGCAGTCCGCCCCCGACCCTCGATGATCGCGTCGAACATAACCTCCAGCTGATCACGCGAAGCCGACACCGCCTCCATCGGTCCGATCTCGAGCAGTTCTTCGCGGGAGTAGCCCAGCATTTGTGAGGCGGTTGAGTTGACCGCGACGAACTCCATAGTGGTGCGGTTCACCAGGACGATCGAGTCGTCTGTTGCGTCCATCGCCGTACGAAAGCGATTCAGGTCCGCGGTACGTGCCTGCAGTTCCGCCGACTGTGCCTGAGTCTGCGTTTCAAGGGTCACCTGATGCTTCTCAAGGAGGTCGCTAAGCCGTTTCAAGCGCAAGAGGTTGCGCACGCGCAACCACAGCTCGGCCCGATCGACGGGTTTGGATAGGAAGTCCTCGGCCCCGGCCTCCAGCGCCGCCAGACGTGCCTCGCGGTCGGTCTGGGCGGTCACCATGATGATCGGGATGTTGCGGCGGGTCGGGTCGGCCTTGACGGCCCTGGCAACCTGTCGCCCGTCTAGCCCAGGCATCATCACGTCCAGCAGGATCAGGTCTGGCGGGTCGTGTGCGATAGCAGCCAGCGCCTCCTCGCCGCTGGCGGAGGTGCGCGTGACATAGCCTTCGTGCCCGAGCAACGCCTGCAGCAGTCGACGATTGGCACTCTCGTCATCGACGATGAGGATGGTGGCCGGCACCGTCATATTGGTTGTTGTCATCTTTCGCCCAGACCGCCAGCCGTGCTCTGGTGCGCGGACGACTGCGGCTCCAGAAGGTGCTCCATGACCTCATAGAGCTCCTTGTACCGCAACGGCTTGACGATGTAGGCGTCACAACCGGCGGTCTGGCTCCGTTCCTTATCCGCCTTCATGGCCAGCGCACTCAGCGCGATGATCGGGATGGCTGCGGTGGCGGGGTCTTCCTTCAGAATGGCGGTCGCAGCCAGGCCGTCCATGCCCGGCAGCTGAATGTCCATAAGGATCAACGCTGGCTGCTCAGCAAGGGCCAGCCTCAACCCCGTTTCAGCGTCCACAGCAGGCAGCACGACATGACCCGCCCGGTGCACGAGCAGCGACGTCAGTTTCATGTTCGCTGGGTTGTCCTCAATGACTAGCACCTTGGCCATCTGATGCTCCTTCTAGCGCTGCGGTAGGGCACGTCGGACCTCGGCCATGAAGTCAGACGCGTTGAAGCCGGTCTCTTTGATGTTGGCGATGGCATGGCTCGGATCAGCATTGAGGACCGCACGGTCCAGTGCTGTGATCTCTCTGGCAGTGATGACCAGGATCGGGATACCCGATGTACTGGGGTCGGACTTCAGCGCACGGACAACGTCGAACCCGCTCACCTCGGGCATCATCAGGTCGAGCAGGATGAGATCAGGGCACACCCTATGTGCCAGGGCGATGGCCTCCTGTCCGCCGTAGGCCCGGACCACCACATAGGCCGGGATCCTGAGGTGCGCCGCGATCAACTCGACGGCCTTCGGGTCGTCGTCAACGACCAGCACGGTGCGGGTCTGGTCCTTCGCCTCGTGGAAGCCCAGGTTCCCCAGTGCCAGCTTCAGCGCGCAGGCGCTGACCGGCTTCTCCAGAACTGCGCCGGCGCCTCCGGCCAACGCCAATGGACCCTCGGAAGTGCCGGAGCCCACCACGAGCGGCACCACGGCCAGGCTGGCATCCTCACGGATGGTGGCAAGGAACTGCCACCCATCGATACCCGGTCGTTCGGTATCTACGGTGATCAGATCGAGGTCCTGCGCGGAGGCCATCTCGAGCGCCTGCAAAGCACTGCGGGCGCGCAGGACAGCAAAGCCCTCGGCCTGCAGAAGGCTGCTCACCAAGTCTGCGGCAAAGTCGTCATCCTCGACCACCAGTGCGACGCGATCGATGATCTGTCGGGGTGTAGTCATCTCCGCCTCGACATCTGTGCGCTCGGCGGAGGGGGGCTGGGTGAACGTCTGAAGTGGGATCCAGGCGGCGAAGCACGCCCCCTGGCCCTCCCTGCTGGCCACGGCCACAGTGCCACCGAGCAGCTCGCTCATCTGTTTGACCATTGCCAGGCCCAGCCCAGTGCCCTCGAACTTGCGCGCCAGACTGCTGTCGATCTGGGTAAAGGCCTGGAACAGCTTGGCCAGGTTCTCCTCGGAGATGCCTATGCCGGCATCGGTGACGCAGATCTCGAGGAACCAGGTGAACTCGTTCTCGGCCAGCTCGAAGCTACGCACGGGCCAGGTGCCCTCCAGTGTCCCGACGACGCTTCGAGGGACCTGCCGGGCGCGCAGGGACACCAGATCACCCTGGCTGCTGAACTTGACCGCGTTGGAGAGCAGGTTGTAGACGATCTGTTTGGTCTTGCGCACGTCCAGCTGGGTGACCCCGACGTGCTCGTCCAGCTCGAGATCAAGGCTAATACTGCGAGCCAATGCCTTCTCCCGCACGATGGACAAGGCATTGGACAAGAGCTGCCTTGCGTCCACGACCTCCATCTCAAGATTCATCATCCCGGCTTCGACCTTTGAGAGGTCCAGGATGTCGTTGATCAGGGAGAGTAGATGCTGGCCGCTGGTGAAGATATCCCCGATGTACTCCTGCTGGCTGTCGGTCAACTCGCCCAGGAGTCCGTCCTTGAGCGCCTCGGAGAACCCGATCACCGAGTTCAGGGGAGTGCGGAGCTCATGTGACATCGTCGCCAGGAACTCCGACTTCATCCGGCTCGCGTGCTCCAGCTCGACGTTCTTCTGCTGCAAAGTGCGCTCGGTGCGCCGGCGGTCGGTCGCGTCGCGCGCAGCCACGAACACGCCCTGAAGGTCGTGGTGTCGATCATGGATTGTCGACGCGTTGTAGGACACGAAGGTCTCTTTACCGTCGCGGGCCCGGACCGTCAGCTCATAGTCGGTCACCTTGTGCTCAGCCAGGACCCGCGCGATGCCTGCGTCGGCCCGGGCCGGGTCGGTGAAGAAGTCCCTGAAGGGGGCGCAGATCAGCTCAGCGCGGGTGCGCCCGGTCAGAGTCATCATCTGCTGGTTGACGTCGGTGATGGTGCCCTGGGGATCAGTGGTCATCAGCGCATCGACGTTCGACTCGATGAGCGAACGCGTGTAGAACTGCTGGTCGCGCAACTGCTGGTCCAGCAGCGCCTGGGCTGCCTCAACCTCTTGGCGGGCGGTGTTGTCGGTGCCGATCAACAGGTAGCCGATGATGTCCTGTTGCACGTCGCGTAGCGCGGTCACCGACACGATGGCCGGGAAGCGGCTGCCGTCCTTGCGGACGTAGGTCAGCTCGTAGATGTCCTCGATGCCGCGCTTGGCCTTGAAGACCAGCGCCTCAAAACCTGGTGCGATCGCAGTGTCCAGCTCCGCGCTGAGCTCGGCCGCTCGCTTGATGAGCTCGGCCGGGTCAGAGATGTCCGCAGGAGTGATCCGG
>PMJN01000288.1 GCA_003157445.1 Micrococcales bacterium | reverse complement strand
ACCTCGTCGAGGGCCTTGTTGAGCGCTGCCAGGAAGATCGGGTTGTTCTGTGCGATGGCGAATGCCGTCGGGGCTGAGCTGATCTGCCTGGCGGCCAGGACAATCTTGCCACCGCTCTGTTTGGCGCTGCTCTCACCGATCTCGGCAGGAGAGACCCAGGCCTGTGCGGTACCGGCCTTGAGCTGGTTGAGCGCGCCGTTGTAGTCGGGGACTCGGATCGGGTTCAGGCCCTCCTTGGTCGCGTAATCGTCCTGAACGGTGCCCTGCACGACCGTAACCCGCTTGCCCTTGAGCTGGCTGAAGGCGGTGATAGCCGAACCGGCCGGGACGTCGAGGCCGAAGTAGCCGAAGTCGTAGCCGTTAGTGAAAGCCACCGTCTTCTTGCGTGCGTCGGTGATGGTGATCGAGGATGACCCGAGATCGAAGTTCTTGTCCTTGACCTGCGCCAATAGCGCGGAGAAGTCCGTGCCGACGAACTGAACCTTGAGGTCGAGTTTGGCTGCCACTGCGGTGAACAAGTCGTTGTCGAAACCGGTGAACTTACCGTTCTTGAGGTACACGTTCGGCGGAGCGTCAGTCAACGTCCCGACCCGAAGGGTGCCGGACTGCTGCAGCCCATAGGGGTTGCCCTTCGCCGTGGCAGTTGTGCCCACGCCGCCACCGCTGCTGCAACTGGCGAGCGCCATCACGGACATGACCGCAGCTACGGCAATGAGTGAACGGCGGACGGGCAGACGGGCTGCGGACATGACTGGTCCTTGCATGATGGGAGCTGGCGGATCCAGTTGGGTGCGCGCAATAACAAGCGCGTCCACATGACCGGAGGTCTGGTTGAGCCCGTCAAACCTAACATGATGTTATGGACATACTAACCAATGGTGATATTTGATCGGCGAGAGTCGTCTTTCGACAAGACCAGCAGGTTCCTCGCCCTAGACGTCATCCTCAAACTCAACGCCCGTCGAGCTGGAGGAACTAGCTGCACACAAAGTGGCTTGGACTTTTCCCAGCCGCCGGCGATTCCGATCGTTGGTCCATGAAGCGATACGGCCACCTGAGCACAGCGTCGACCGCCCCTTGGTGCCAGTTCCATCTCGCGGTCACCGCCAGGATCATGATGCCATCTCCGGCAAGGTCGGCGACGTTCTCGCGCTGAGGCAATCGCCTCGAGACGTGCCCTGCTCCTGCGTCACCGGTAGCCCGTCTCCACCATCTGAGACATAACGTTATGTTATTTGACTTATAACCGTTCATTACTGCACATTCTTGTGCAATGCATAGGAACCGGTCGGTGCCGCCGACTGTTTGCCTGTCTTCGCCTCTGTTGAACGTCCTCGGTTCGCGCACAACTGCAACACTTCGACCTGACCTGGAGAATCTATGTCCGTCTCAGTCCTGACCGCGTCGCCACGGACGATCTCGGACCCGCAGGTGGGTGATGATGTCGCCGTTCCGAGCGTGATCCCACGCTCGCGCCGTCCTGCGGTCCCTCGCTGGGCCAGCCTGCTGGGTGTGCTCGCCCTGTGGCAGCTGGCTAGCGCCACGAAGCTCCTCTCACCCGATCTGCTGGCGCCGCCCTCAACTATCGCGGTAACCGGATGGCGCCTGACGGCCAGCGGTGAGCTCGGGTCCGCCCTGCTGGTCAGCTCGGGGCGGATCGCGCTTGGGCTGCTCTTCGGCGTAACGGCCGGCGTCAGCCTCGGTCTGCTCTCAGGCCTGTCACGGTGGGGGGACGCCCTGCTGGACCCTCCGGTTCAGGCGTTGCGCACCCTGCCACACCTGGGTCTGGTGCCGCTGTTCATCCTCTGGTTCGGAATCGACGAGACACCCAAGGTGCTGTTGATCGCCATGGGTGTGGCGTTCCCGCTGTACCTGTCCATCCACAGCGGGGTCCGCCAGAGCGACCCCAAGCTGCTCGAGGCTGCTCGAGTGCTGGGCTTCACTGCCCGCCAGCGGGTATGGCACGTGTCACTGCCCTCTGCGCTACCGCACGCCCTGGTGGGCCTACGACAGGGACTGGGCATGGCCTGGCTCTCGCTCATCGTCGCCGAACAGGTCAACGCGAACAGCGGACTGGGCTTCATGATCAACAACGCACGAGAGTTCCTGCAAACCGACGTCGTGGTCGTAGGCCTTGTCGTCTACGCCGTTCTCGGACTACTCACCGACACCGTTGTGCGCAAGCTCGAACGACGCGCACTCTCCTGGCAGGGGCCCCTGTGAACAGGACAGCACCCCCACCGACCCCAGCAATCGCGCTGCGCGCAATCAACAAGTCATACGGCCAGGCCCCAGTCCTGGCCGGTCTGGACCTGGACATCGCGGCCGGCCAGGTCGTGGCCCTGCTAGGGCGCAGCGGCTCGGGCAAGTCCACACTGCTGCGCCTGTTGGCCGGTCTGGACCACGCCATCACCGGCTCCCTGACAGTCAACGGCAGTGTCAGCGTGGCGTTCCAGGAGCCGCGACTACTGCCCTGGCGACGGGTATGGCGCAACGTGGTCCTCGGCCTGGACCGCTGCGACGACACCCGAGCGAACGCTCTTACCGCCCTGGAACAAGTCGAGCTGGCCGACCTCGCCGACCGTTGGCCACTGACGCTGTCCGGGGGCCAGGCCCAGCGGGTCTCTCTGGCAAGGGCACTGGCCCGACGACCCGACGTCCTGCTTCTAGACGAACCGTTCGGTGCCCTCGACGCGCTCACCCGGGCCTCGATGCACGCGCTACTGCGCAGGTTGTTCGCAGAACACAGACCCACCACCTTGCTGGTCACCCACGACGTCGATGAAGCGCTGGCCATCGCCGACCGGGTGCTGGTCCTGCGCGACGGACGAGTACACGGCGACCACCTCGTCCCCGCCATCACAGCACACGACCCCACGCGCAGGCAGATCCTACGCACCACCATCCTGGACGACCTTGGAGTGACCCCTGATGAACGAGACTGACCCGAACACCACCGACCTGACCGACCGACCTATCCGTCGACGCCCACGCCGACCGACGGTGGCGGTACTCGCCTGCTTGGCTGCCCTGTCTGCCATAGCGGGCTGCGCGACGCCAACAACGTCCGCGGCTCCGGTCGCTGCCAAGATCGCGGTGCCAGCCACCATCTCGGCCAAGCAGCTCGCTGGCCTGACCCTCAACGTCGGCGACCAGAAGGCCGGACTGCAGGCGTTACTCACAGCGGCCGGCGAACTCAAAGACTCGCCGTACAAGATCAAGTGGTCAACCTTCACCTCGGGGCCTCCACTGCTGGAGGCCGTGAACGCCGGGGCCGTGGACGTCGGCGGGGTGGGCAACACTCCCCCGATCTTCAGCGCGGCAGCCGGAGGCAAGATCGTCATCATCTCGGCCGCCCGCACATCGGCGGCCGGTGACGCCATCCTGGTACCAAAGGGATCCACTGTGCGAACCGTCGCCGACCTCAAGGGCAAACGAGTGGCTGTGGCCCAGGGGAGCTCCGCGCACGGCAACCTCCTGCTCCAGCTGAAGAAGGCAGGGCTGGGAACCGCCGACGTACAGATCACGTTCTTGACGCCTTCCGACGGCTACGCCGCGCTGGCTGCCGGAAGGGTCGCAGCCTGGGCAGTGTGGGACCCGTACACCGCCCAGGCCGAGCAACAGCTGGGAGCGCGGGTTCTGACCAGCGGAAAGGGACTGGCAAACGGACTGAGCTTCCAGGTCGCCAGCCGCACCGCCCTGGCTGACCCCAGACGCAACAGCGCCATACAGGATCTCGTGGCGCGCACGGTGCGGGCGTACATCTGGTCCAAAACCCACCACCAGCAGTGGGCACGGGTCTACGCAAGCCAGACCGGACTGCCCTACGCGGTCACCCTGGCCTCGGCCCTGCGAAGCGGCGACGACCCCATCACCCTGAGCCCCCAGATCGCCGCCAGCGAGCAGCAGTTGGCTGACGCCTTTGCCAACGCCAAGGTAATCCCGACACGCCCCACGATCTCCAGCATCATCGACACCCGATACAACCAGAGCGTCATCAGCCAAGGAGCACACTCATGAGCATCAAACTTCACTGGTTCCTGAGCACCGCTGGCGACGGCCGTAGCATCGTGGGCGGCTTCCACGGAGCCAGCGGGCGGGGGACCTCGAGCTCTGTGCGCGAGCCCGATATCGACTACCTGGCCCAGCAGGCGCGCGCCGCAGACCATCTCGGGTTCACCGGGGCGCTGTCCCCCACGGGCACCTGGTGCGAGGACGCCTGGCTGACGACAGCAGCCCTGATCCGCGAGACTCGCCAGCTGAAGTTCCTGGTCGCCTTCCGACCAGGGGTGATGTCGCCGACCCTCGCCGCGCAGATGGCCGCCACATATCAGCGCATGTCGCGGGGCAGGCTACTTCTCAACGTCGTGACGGGCGGCGACTCGGTAGAACAACAACGCTTCGGTGACTGGCTCGACCACGATCAGCGGTACGCCCGCACGAGCGAGTTCCTGCAGGTGGTCCGTGGCGCGTGGAGCGGTGAGCCCTTCGACTTCGAGGGCAGGCACTACACGGTCAAGGGTGCGACGGTATCGGCTCCGCCTGACCCGCTGCCTGACATCTACTTCGGTGGCTCATCCGACGCGGCCTTGCCAGTGGCGGCTGCTCACGCAGACGTCTACCTGACGTGGGGCGAACCACCACAGCAGGTGGCCGAGAAGATCGGCCGGGTGCGCGAGCTCGCGGAGCGCCAGGGACGACGACTTCGCTTTGGAATCCGACTGCACACGATCACCCGCGATACCTCCAAGGATGCCTGGCGTGAGGCGGGCCGGTTCTTGGACGCGCTGGACCCCGAGGTCGTCGCCGCCGCCCAGGCCCAGCTGCGCACCAGCGGATCCGTCGGGCAGCAGCGGATGCTGGCACTGCATGGCGGCAACCGTGACGACCTCCAGGTCTCCCCGAACCTTTGGGCCGGTGTCGGTCTGGTACGCGGTGGAGCAGGCACTGCGCTCGTCGGCAGCCACGAGGACGTCGCAGACAGGATCCAGGAGTACCACGACCTAGGTATCGACGAGTTCATCCTGAGCGGCTACCCCAACCTCGAAGAGGCCTACTGGTTCGGCGAGAACGTGAAGCCGCTGCTGCGCGCGCGAGGTTTGCTCGGCGACACGCCAGGCAACCCGAATTCTGAGAACCCGGCAACCGGCACCGAAGACCAGCGAGCCGCGTCGTGACCGCCATCGCCGGCCCGTTGCGCGACGCCGACGCTGCGCTGCGAGAAGACCAACCCGTCGGTGAGCAGTTACGGCAGGCCCTGCGTCAGCACCCGGCAGGTGTAGTCGTGGTGACTGCAGCCGACGGGCCTCGTCCGGTCGGGCTGACCGTCACAACGTTCACCTCGGTCAGCCTGAAGCCGGCCCTTATCTCGCTGATGGTAGCCCGCTCGGCGAGCGTCTGGCCGACGTTCGAGCAGTCGGCGCGAATCGGCGTCCACCTCTTGCCAGCCCATGCCCGCGAGCTAGCCACAGCGTTCGCACGACCCGGTGCGGACCGGTTCACCACCCCCACCCGGTGGGTACCTGATGTGCACGGCATCCCGGTGCTGCACGACGCCGGAATCCGCCTCTCGTGCGTTGTCCAACAGCTCATACCCATCGGCGACCACGTCCTTGTCGTAGCGCGGGTGGAGTCCGTTCAACACCCCGACGGGGCACACAAGCCGTTGGTCTGGCACGACGGTGGCTTCGCGGGCGTCCTTCCGCCTGCAAACCCGGCGCACTGATAGGGCGTCGGCTTCTTCTTCAGTCGGCGGTTCACACATCAGCCATCGCACCGGCGAGGTCCCGAACGAGGTCGTCGACATCCTCCAGACCGATGGACAATCGCAGATGGCCCCAGCGCTGCATCGGCTCCGGATACNNTGGCCCAGGGAGACAGCCGGAGAAATCACGTGCCGCGGGCGAAGGAAGTGCGGACTCTTCTCCACCTCAGGACTGGCTGCAAGGTCCCACGTATTACGACAGCGCGGGCGACGGGCTGCTTTCAGAACATCCGAGCAGGCGAGGCTTCTTGTGTTCACGCATCGCCTGGNNCGCAGCACGAACGCGAAGCCGACCGCCAGGACGGCCCCGACCAACGGGCCAGCGATATATACCCAGTAGGCGCTGAAGTCGCCGCCAACCAGGTCCGGTCCGAGGGTACGTGCCGGGTTCATCGACGCGCCGGAGATGGGGCTGCCCCACAGTCCGGCCAGAGCGATGTAGGCACCGACACCGAAGGCACCGACGATCCCGAGGTTCTGGGCACCCGAAGCGGTCCCCAAGATCACACTCACCAGTCCCAGCGTGAGCACGGCTTCCATCAGGAAGGCATCCCAGGCGGAGTAGCCAGAGGCCGGGTAGTTGGAACCGTAGGTCGCAGAGACGCGCACTACCTCCTTCAGGAACCATGCGGCCAGCGCGGCACCGGCCAGTTGGACCACGACATAGCCGGGCACCCGACGCCAGGGAAAGTCGCCACGCAAGGCGAACGCGATACTCACCGCAGGGTTGAGGTGCGCGCCGGACACCTTGCCCATGAACAAGATGATGGCCAGGACCATCAGGCCCGGTGCAACCACTGCCGCCGTGCGACTGATGGTGTTCGGGAAGGCTTGCGACATCATGCCGCCGCCAGCTGCCACCAGGACAAGGAAGAACGTGCCGAGCAGTTCGGAGCAGAGCCGGCGCCACTCCTGGGACGGGTCGACGAAGTCATCCATCGCTCGAACGAGCTGGTCCACCTCGGACTCGACCAGGTGTTTCCTGGCCCCGCTCGACCGGCCGGCGCTGTCCGAACCAGGGATCGCGTTCACGTCCGCTACTCCCGCATCAACATGGCCTGGGCCTCACGTTCCAGGTCGATGTACGGCTCGCCATTGACATCGACCACTACCCGCTTGATCGTGCCGCCGGTGAAGCGGTTGGGCTGCTCCCCGAGATAGTCCTGGGTCACCGGGTCACCCACGTCTCTCAGGCGGGATCGTGCCACCGGCGTTGGCGAACCCACTGGCGCCCTCGGTGATGCAGGCCATGCTGTTGCGGGTGTGGTTGCGGCCGGTCAGCAGACACGAGCGCGTCGGCGAGCACAGTGCCGTGGTGTGCCACTGCGTGCACCACGCGCCATCTGCGCCGTAACAGGACATCGCCGAGTACCCAACGTCATTCAGGACGATATAGACGACGTTGGGCGCACCCTCGGGCGCCTGGGGCGGCGCGAACGGCGCCCAGTCCTGCGCCGAGTCCCGGATGTCGACGTTGACCTTGCCCTTAGATGGCACGCTCACGGCTCCTCCAACTGATCGCCACCGCACATGAGCTACCCACCTGCGGTGTAGGCCCTTCGGCTGGCGCTGGACCTTCGTGGTCCTCAGACAAGCGGGCTGGCAGCGGTCCCGCCTCATCCGCGGCGGGCGAGATCCTCGCCGGCTGAGCCCGACCCGATCACATCCCGGAGCTGATCCGTGCCACGCCCCCCGTCGCCGCGTTCACACCGGGCCATGGCCTCATCGGCGTGCCCGCCGCCGAAAGTCCGGTCTCATGACATGCACCCGAGCCTCAACGGCCGCATCCGGCCCTCAACGAACTGGTCCCGCAGCCTCGCCGACCCCTCACCTATCACGACGCAAGTGGGTTCTGCTCTGCCCACAACCGATGTCACCGCGGCCGTTCCTCAGGGCAGTTGCCATCTGGGACCATGGCTCCCGATCAGCACACCGAGGCTTGTCGTCCACCGATCATGAGCACCTGCACCGCTGCGAACACCGCGAGGTGGGCAAGGTTCCGCTAGCCGCGCTCAGCCAAGATTCGCCCGGGGCGGATGAGGTCTCCGGGCCGAGATCGGGTTGTACTGGCCGCGACGGCCAAACCAGCTTGTCACCGCAGGGAAGACTTGACGTCCTCCCAGCCATGAAATGACCAGGATTCCAACTGCTCCCGGAGGAAACGTGTTGAGGTTCGCGCGCCACCGGCAGGGCCAAGACAGCCGAGTCTGCACGCGGTGGCACGCCAGGGTCTGCCGCGGCTCACTGCGACTCCCCCAACTGACAAAGCACCACAGGTTTGGTTATCGCCGCCCAGAGTTGACCCCACAGCCCTGCACCGACAGACGGAAGGGTTTCCTCCCGGCCCTAAATGACCGGGTTTCCACCCTAGGAGCGAACCGATGAGCCCATCTGCCAAACCCGGCCGTGTTACCCCCAAACCTGAGGCCACTTCCCGGGTCACTGCTGCCCGCGCAGCCGGCCGGCGAAGGCCCGCGAAGATCGAGCACCCAAGCCGAGAGGAACGAGCCGCTGCCGGGAAAGCTGCCCGCGTGCGCGTGCCCCTCGACGCGCAGGCCGAGTTCGTGACGGCTGACCGAAGCGACCCCATCGAGCTGTTGGAGAGCCAGGCCGTCACCCGGGTGCCCGAACTCGTCCCCATTCGGTATGGGCGGATGATCGCCTCACCGTTCTCGTTCTACCGGGGCGCCGCGCTGATCATGGCCACCGACCTGGCGAAGACGCCGAGCTCGGAGTTGGAGGTCCAACTGTGCGGAGACGCACACATGAGCAACTTCGGGATCTACGCGTCCCCGGAGCGACGACTGGTCTTCGACATCAATGACTTCGACGAGACACACCCCGGACCGTTCGAGTGGGACGTCAAAAGGCTGGCGGCCAGTTTGGCGGTTGCCGGGCGCGACAACGGGTTCTCCACCAAGAGGCGCCGCAAAATCGTGTTGGCAGCGGCCGCCGGGTACCGCCAGTCGATGATCGATTTCGCCGGTCAGGGGAACCTGTCCGTCTGGTACTCCCACGCGAATATGGACGACGTGCTATCCCAGATCGGAGACCAACTGGACGCCAAACGCAAGGCACGCACCCAGGCGGCTTTGGACAAGGCGCACCATCGGGACAGTCTGCAGGCGCTGGCCAAACTCACCACGATGGTCGATGGACGCGCACGCATCCTGAGCCAGCCGCCGCTGCTGGTGCCGGTTGAGGAACTGTGGGACCAGGAGCAGGTAAAGACGGCTTACCAACAGTTGGGGAGCCTGACCACGTCCTACCGTCGCACCCTGCAATGGGACCGCCGCCACCTGCTGGAGCAGTTCAAACTGGTTCAGCTGGCGCGCAAGGTCGTGGGGGTCGGCAGCGTCGGCACCCGAGCGTGGATCCTGCTCTTCGAAGGCCTCGATGGCGGCGACCCTTTGTTTCTGCAGGCCAAGGAGGCCCAGGCCTCAGTGTTGTCCGGGTTCGTCAAGAGCAGTAATTACAAGAACCAGGGCGAGAGGGTGGTCAACGGCCAGCACCTAATGCAGGCATCCAGCGACATCTTCCTCGGATGGCAACGAGCCCCAGGCCCGGACGGGATCGAGCGCGACTTCTACCTGCGTCAACTGCGCGATGGCAAGGGATCGGTGGTGGTGGAGGAGATGGTTCCGGACGGCATGGGCTTCTACGCGCAGATCTGCGGCCAGGCACTGGCCCGCGCCCACGCCCGGTCCGGTGATCGGGTCGCCATCGCCGCCTACCTCGGCAAGAGCGACCGCTTCGAGAACGCCATCGCCGACTTCGCTGAGACCTGCGCCGAACAGAACATCCACGACCACGCTGAACTGGCCCGCGCAGGCGCGACCGGACGTGTCATCGCTGAGACCGGCATTTAACACGGGCGCAGACACTGCGCTGACGTCAGGGAAGCCGCGAGCGCCGCGGCGACCCTGACGCTGTGGCACCGATCGACAACTGCATGACATCGCTCTCTCAGCGACCCTCAATGCTGGAGACAAAGATCGGGACCGGGGCTGGGACCGGCCGTTGCAAGGTCGCCATGCCGCATTCCGCGATCGCCACGCCGGATCCTCACCGATGTTCACTTACTGGTGGTGGCCGCTCGCCGCCTTCATGGTGAGCACAGTGGCGAGCTACCTGAAGACGTAACTGCCCGCTCAGCTGGTCTAGGCCCCACCGGCTAATGCGCTTTGCAGTTGGTCAACCACGGCGGGAAGTTGGACCCTGCCACCGGCCACCAACTTCGCCGACGTGCTCGCCTAGACCTCGCGGGTCGCCACAACCCGGTCCTGGCTAACCCCAGGGCACATCCTGGCGCAGGCCCCAGGATCGCTCACCTCACCCACCCAGGGTGACGCGACAGTTTCCACACCTGGCAAAGGTAGAACCTGCAAGCCGCCACCGCAGGCATACCAAGCGTGCGTCACTGCCATCCAGGGACCAGGAGGGGGCCACGTTGACGCATCAGAACCAAGAGCATCGCTCAGATGCCCGACGCAATGCTGCCAGGGAATGGCTGGCGGATGCCCGTAATGTCGACCAAGCCGTATTCGGCGCCATCGCGCGCACGCCAACACCCATGCTCGACCGAGGGATGAGCACCCTCTCGGACGCGGCCAACTACTCCAAGCTGTGGATGGCCTCGGCCGCGGCGCTGGCGCTGATGGGTGGCCACGAGGGTCGACGGGCAGCCACAGAGGGCCTTGCGTCGATTGCCGCCACCAGCGCGGTGGTCAACCTGGCGGTCAAGCGCATCGGACACCGAAGACGGCCAGACCGGGCGGGCGAGGGAGTACCGCTGGCCAGGCACGTGCAGATGCCGACGTCACTTTCGTTCCCTTCGGGCCACTCCGCCGCAGCGTTTGCCTTTGCGACCGGCGTCGGGCACCGACTGCCCGTCGTGGCCGTCCCGCTGCACGCGGCGGCCGGCATCGTGGCTTACTCGCGAGTGCACACCGGGGTTCACCACCCCAGCGACGTGGTGGTGGGCTCGGTCCTGGGCACCGTTTTGGCCCAGCTCACGACCCGCGCCCTGGACCACTATTACAACAACAGATGACCAGAGCACGAACCCCCGTGTCGGATGGCTGTTGCGACCCCAGATGCAGGTGTACTGGCCACAGGACCATCCACTCCAGAAGTCACCAGAGGCATCGATATGGCACGATCTGCCCAGTCCGGCGCTGTTGGCCCAGCCGCTGAGGGGAGACCGGCACCCCCTGTGAGAGCTCGGGCGAACGCGCCCCGAAAGTCACCGAAAGTGAAGCACCGCAGTGCTGCCGAACGTGCCGCCATCGGGAAGGCGGCACGGCAGCGTATGCCGCTGGGCTCCCACGCCGAGTTCGTGACGGCCGGGCGCAGCGACCCGATCGAGCTCCTGAAGAGCCAGGCGCTCGCCCGGGTGCCCGAGCTCGTTCCCATCCGGTACGGGCGGATGATCGCCTCACCGTTCTCGTTCTACCGCGGCGGTGCACTGATTATGGCCACCGATCTGGCGCGGACCGCGAACTCTGGGCTGGACGTGCAACTGTGCGGCGACGCACACATGAGCAACTTCGGGATCTACGCCTCACCGGAACGGCGACTGGTCTTCGACGTCAACGATTTCGACGAGACTCACCCAGGACCGTTCGAATGGGACGTCAAGCGGCTGGCGGCCAGTCTGGCCGTTGCCGGGCGCGACAACGGGTTCTCCGCCAAGAAGCGGCGGCAGGTAGTTCTCGCCGCAGCCGCCGCGTACCGCACATCCATGATCAAGTTCGCAGGCCAGGGCAACCTCGAAGTCTGGTATTCCCATCTGGACATCAAGGACATGCTGGCCCAGATCGGAGATCGGGTCGACGCCAAGCGCAAGAAGCGCACTGAGGCGGCTGTCGATAAGGCGCAGAGCCGAGACAGTATCCAGGCGCTGGCCAAGCTCACGAAAACGGTCGATGGCCGCGCACGCATCCTCAGCCAGCCACCGTTGCTCGTGCCGCTGGAGGAACTCCTGGGACAGCAGGAGGCAGAGCTGGCCTACAGGGTGTTGGGGAATCTGCATGAGGCCTACCGTCGGTCGCTTCAATGGGACCGGCGTCACCTGCTTGAGCAGTACAAGCTGGTCCAGGTCGCACGCAAGGTGGTCGGCGTGGGCAGCGTCGGCACCCGGGCGTGGATCCTGCTCTTGGAAGGTCTGGACGGCGCCGACCCCTTGTTCCTGCAGGCCAAGGAGGCCCAGGCCTCGGTGCTGTCCGGATTCGTCAAGGCCAGCGAGGCGAAGAACCAGGGCGAACGGGTAGTCAACGGGCAACATCTGATGCAGGCATCCAGCGACATCTTCCTCGGCTGGCAGGCCCAAGAGGGCCCCGACGGGATTCAACGCGACTTCTACGTACGTCAGCTCCGCGATGGCAAGGGGTCGGTCGTGGTAGAGGACATGGTCCCCACCGGGATGGGCTACTACGGGTATGTCTGCGGACTCACCCTGGCCCGAGCCCATGCCCGCTCCGGCGATCGCGTCGCCATCGCCGCCTACCTCGGCTCAAGCGACCGCTTCGAGAACGCCGTCGCCGACTTCGCCGAGAGCTGCGCCAGGCAGAACGTCTACGACCACGCGGCTCTGGGTGAGGCAATCGCGACCGGACGTGTCATCGCACAGACCGGTATCTGAGCGTGTCTGTGTAGCCAACTCAGTCCGGCGGCATCT